>JAHHSD010000036.1 GCA_020025425.1 Oscillospiraceae bacterium | reverse complement strand
CAGCCCACCCGCTCCCCCAGCTTGGTCAGGCGGTCCGCGTCCCTCCGGCGCACCGTGAGGACGATGGTGTGTGCATCCACCCAGCGCAGTCCCCAGAAGGCCACCCCCCGCTGGGCACACAGATTGAGCAGCCGCTCGGGGAAGGGGCCCTGGGCGGTGAGCTCCACCATCCCCAGCAGCAGGTTCAGCAGATGTCTCATGCTCTCCCTCCCCTCAGGCCAGCTGGATGGCGGTGATCTGCCCGGTGATGAGCAGCTCCAGCCCCGTCATGGCCCGCAGATCCAGCCCCTCCCCCGACACCTTTATAATAAATGCCCCGGCGCTGACATGGATCTCCCGGTCCCCGTAGGACAGGATGCCCCTGTGGTTCTCGATCCGCAGCTCCCGGTCCCCCACCAGCTCCACACGGGGCAGCCCGGCCACCGCATCGGCGGGCAGGTCCAGGGCCTGGGCTGTCTTTTCCAGGAATCCCTCCCTGCGTCCTCGCTTCTCCATGAAAAATCACCTCTTCCGTTCACTATATGAGCGGGAGAGGTGAAAGTTGACCGGAAGGGCTCAGAAATAGATCCGGGCCACCCGGCGGCTGAGCTTGGAGGTCAGGCCGCAGCCCTCCCCGTCACCGATGAGCAGGGCCACCTCCTGGGATGGGAGCTCATTTCCCAGGCTGTCCCGGCCGAAGAGGGTGACCTCATCGTCAGGGGCGCAGGGGATGCCGGTGACCTCGATAATGCTCTGGTCCATGCAGCAGGTCAGCAGCCTGGCCCGTTTGCCATTTACAAGCACCGGAGCCCGGCACTGGGCCAGGGCCGGGTCCAGGCCGTCACCGTAGCCCACCCCGATGGTGGCCACCGTGGCGGGGTGGTCCAGGGCGCAGTCCCCGTGGTAGCCCACCTGGTCCCCCGGCCGGAGCCGGCTGATCCGGGTGACAAAGGTCCGCCAGGAGACCGCCTCTTTGATATCCCCACGGGGCTGGGTGGGGTGGTCCATATACAGCCGCCGCCCGATCCGGACCGCGTCCAGGTGGTACTCGGGGTACAGCTCGCTGCCCGCGCTGCCCGACACATGCTTCATGGGCAGGGCGATCCCCGCCCCCTCCAGCTGTGCCGTGCCGGCCAGGAAGGTCTGGTACTGGGCCCGGGTGCGGGCCTCATCCTCGGGATCGGCAAAATGGGTAAAAGCCCCCTCTACCCGCAGGCAGTCTCCCGCCCGGCGCAGCTCCCCGATCAGGCCGTCCAGCTCCTCCCCCGGGGCCAGCCCCATCCGATGCAGGCCGGTCTCTACCTTAATATGAACGGAGACTGTCTTTCCCCCCTCCCGCGCCGCCTGAGCCAGCTCAGCGGCCAGGCCGGGACGGCCGATGGCCAGGGTCAGGTCATGTTCCACCACCAGGGGGAGCAGAAATCCCGCCGTTCCCCCCATCACCAGGATGTCTCCCTCATAGCCGGACTGGCGCAGCTCTACCCCCTCCGCCACATGTGAGACCGCGATCATCCTGATCTCCTGGATCTGTGCCAGCCGTCTGGCAATCGGGAGCATGCCAAGCCCATACGCGTCATCCTTCAGAACCGGAATCAGCTTCGTGCCTGCGGGCAGCTGGGCCAGAATCGTCCTCACATTTCGCTCCACCTGGCCCAAATCAACTGAAATATACGAATTATTCATTACGCTATGCATATTCTGTTTTCTCCTCGTTTGTACAGCCAATTCTTATTTTCTATTTATATATGGGTTAGTGCCCTATTTCCTTTGAAATATATTATATTATTCTTTGCAGCACTTGGCAAGCGCTTTCTGTGTTCATACTATTTGCACAAAAACCCTATTGTAAATTTTCCCGCTTTATGCATAATTTTATCTTGACTATACACTTTTTATGCGTTATAATGCATACAACATCAAGAAAACACCGGGAATTAAAAATCTTCCAGGTGTGATAAGAGGAGAATGAACGATGAAAAAGTTTTTTGCACTTGCTCTGGCTGCCGCTATGACGCTCAGCCTGGCCGCCTGCGGCCCCAAGAATGATCCCAGCAGCTCCACCAGCACCTCTGGTTCCGGCAGCGCTCCCGGCTCCGTCAGCAGCACCGGCGATCAGAAGTTCGACAAGCTGGTCATGGGCACCTCCGCTGACTATCCCCCCTTCGAGTTCCACATCCTGGACAACGGCGTGGACACCATCGTGGGCATCGACGTCTCCCTGGGCAAGCAGATCGCTGCTGACATGGGCGCTGAGTTCGAGGTCGTCCACATGGACTTCGACAACCTGCTGACTCTGCTCAACCAGGGCCAGTGTGATTACGTGATCGCCGCCACCGAGCTGAACGAGGAGCGCGCCAAGATCGCCGGCTACTCCGATCCCTACTACTCCGATCTGCCCCCCGTCATTGTCACCAAGGCCGGCAACGAGGGCAACTACTCCGCTCTGACCGACTTCGAGGGCAAGACCGTGGGCGCTCAGATGGGCACCACCAAGGCTGACATCGTCACCAAGGAGATGCCCGGCGCTGATCCCCTGCTGATGGCTTCCGTGGTCGATCTGGTCAACAACCTGATCTACGATAAGTGCGACGCCCTGGTGCTGGACGGCGCTGTGGCCAACAAGTACCTGGAGGCCAACAAGGATCTGGCCGCTGTGGACATCGACATGGGCGAGGCCGCTGAGCCCTACCGTGTCTGGGTGCAGAAGGACGACCCCAAGGGTCTGCTGCCCCACATCAACGAGACCATCAAGAAGGTGACCTCCGACGGCACCATGACCTCTTACATTGAGGAGGCCAACGAGCTGAGCAGCCAGGCTCTGGAGGGCTAACTCAAAACCACACTATGATATGACTGCGCAGCGTGCAAAACCGGAAAAAATCCGGTTTTGCACGTTTGCGTGTCAAATTTTATATAAGGAGTTGCCAACGCTATGCTGCCTGAATTTATCGCCAACCCCAGCCCGGCCAGCTTCATTAACTTCCAGTTTCTCCCCAAATACGCCCCTTACTTCATCAACGGCGTACTGAACACGCTGGCCCTGTCCGTCGTGGCGGTGCTGCTGGCCGTCATCCCCGCTCTGCTGCTGGCTCTGATGCGGCTGAGCAAGAACAAGTTTATTCACGGCTTGTCCGGCGCCTACATCGCAGTTTTCCGCTCCACTCCTCTGATGGTGCAGCTGTCCATCATTTACTTCGGCGTGTTCAACCTGATCCAGATCCCCCGTGTGTCCATCGGCTTCATCAAGCTGAACATGTTCATCCCCTTTGTGGTGGCCCTGGCCCTGAACAGCTCCGCCTATGTGGCCGAGATCTTCCGCGCCGGCATCCTGGCCGTGGACCCCGGCCAGACTGAGGCCGCCCGCTCCCTGGGTCTGAACCAGTGGAAGGCCATGAAGCTGGTCATCCTGCCCCAGGCCGTGAAAAACGTGCTCCCCGCCCTGGCCAACGAGGTGGTCACCATGGTGAAGGAGTCCTCCATCTGCTCCGCCTACGGCATGATGGAGCTGATGTTTGCCGCAAAGAACGTGGCCGGCACCACCGGCATCTCGGTGGGCCCCTTCGTATTTGTCGCCCTGATTTATTTCTGCATCAATTTCCCCGCCAGCAAGGCCATCGAGGCCATCGAAAGGAGGATGCGCCGTGGAGACAGGAAGTGAGCTGATCCGTGTCGCGCATGTGACAAAGGAATTTAACAACGGGGCTGTCAAGGCCCTGAACGACTGCTCCGTGGACATCCACAGGGGCGAGGTGGTGGCCATCATCGGTCCCTCCGGCTCCGGCAAGTCCACTCTGCTGCGCTGCCTGAATCTGCTGGAGGTCCCCTCCTCCGGTCAGATCCTGTTCAACGGTGTGGACATCACCGACAAAAAGGTGGACATTGACCTGCACCGGCGGAAGATGGGCATGGTGTTCCAGCACTTCAACCTTTTCCCCCACATGACCGTGAAAAAGAACATCACCCTGGCCCTCGTTCAGCTGGGACTGAAGAAGCAGGAGGAGGCCGACGTCAAGGCCATGGAGCTGCTGGAGCGGATCGGTCTGGCCAACAAGGCCGACGAGTACCCCGCCATGCTCTCCGGCGGTCAGAAGCAGCGGATCGCCATTGCCCGCGCTCTGGCTATGGAGCCCGAGGTCATGCTCTTTGACGAGCCTACCTCCGCTCTGGACCCCGAGATGGTGGGCGAGGTGCTGGATCTGATGCGGGACCTGGCCCACGACGGCATGACCATGGCCGTGGTCACCCACGAGATGGGCTTCGCCCGCGAGGTGGCCAGCCGGGTCATCTTCATGGACGGCGGCGCCATCCTGGAGGAGAACACCCCCAATGAGCTGTTCGACCACCCCCAGCACCCCCGCACCCAGCTGTTCCTCAGCAAGGTGCTTTGAACCCCATCGTTTCCCTTTTCATTCTCCAAAACACAGGCGCGCCGCTGATTTCGCGGCGCGCCTGTATTTTTTCAGCTCCAGCTGCAAAGAGCGGACGTCCGGTAGGACGCCCGCTCTTTCTCAGATAGGATTTCTCAGAACAGTCCGGTGATCCTGCCGTCCTCGTCCACGTCGATGCGCTCGGCGGAGGGGACCTTGGGCAGGCCGGGCATGGTCATGATATCACCGGTCATGGCCACCAGGAACCCGGCACCGGCGGACACCTTCAAGTTGCGCACGGTGATGGTAAAGCCCTTGGGCGCCCCCAGCTTTGCAGCGTCATCAGAGAAGCTGTACTGGGTCTTGGCCATGCAGATGGGCAGCTTGTCAAAGCCGTGGGCCTCCAGCTCCTTCATCTGCTTGCGGGCAGCGGCGGTCAGCTCCACCTTGTCAGCGCGGTAGATGCGCTGGGCGATCTGGTTGAGCTTGGTCTCAATGTCCGACTGGTCATCATAGGCAAAGCAGAAGTTGTTGGGCTGCTCGCACAGGCGGACCACTTCCTCAGCCAGGGCGATGCCGCCCTCGCCGCCCTTGGCCCACACCTCGCTCAGGGCCACGTTGACGCCCAGCTCGCGGCAGCGGTCCTCCACCAGCTTCAGCTCGGTGGCGGTATCGGTGGGGAAGGCATTGATGGCCACCACGCAGGGCAGGCCAAAGACCTTGGTGATGTTCTCCACGTGCTGGAGCAGGTTGGGCAGGCCCTTCTCCAGGGCCTCCAGATTCTCGCTGTTCAGCTCCGCCTTGGGCACGCCGCCGTGGTTTTTCAGTGCGCGGACCGTCGCCACCACCACCACAGCGCTGGGCTTCAGGCCGGCCAGGCGGCACTTGATGTCCAAAAATTTCTCCGCACCCAGATCGGCGCCGAAGCCGGCCTCGGTGATGGCGTAGTCGCCCAGACGCATGGCCATGCGGGTGGCCATCACGGAGTTGCAGCCGTGGGCAATGTTGGCGAAGGGGCCGCCGTGGATAAAGGCGGGGGTGCCCTCCAGGGTCTGGACCAGGTTGGGCTTGAGGGCGTCCTTCAGCAGGGCGGCCATGGCGCCCTCGGCCTTCAGGTCATGGGCGGTGACCGGCTCGCCGCCGTAGGTGTAGCCCACCACCATGCGGCCCAGGCGGGCCTTCAGGTCGGGGATGTCGGTGGCCAGACACAGCACAGCCATGATCTCACTGGCCACAGTGATGTCGAAGCCGTCCTCACGGGGAACGCCCTGCATCCGTCCGCCGATGCCGTCGATGATGTTGCGCAGCTGGCGGTCGTTCATGTCCACGCAGCGCTTCCAGGTGATGCGCTTCACGTCGATGCCCAGAGCGTTGCCCTGCTGGATGTGGTTGTCCAGCATGGCGGCCAGCAGGTTATTGGCCGCGCCGATGGCGTGGAAGTCGCCGGTAAAGTGGAGGTTGATGTCCTCCATGGGCACCACCTGGGCATAGCCGCCGCCGGCGGCTCCGCCCTTGACGCCGAACACAGGGCCCAGGGAGGGCTCCCGCAGGGCCACCAGGGTTTTCTTGCCCAGACGGCGCATGGCGTCGGCCAGACCCACGGTGGTGGTGGTCTTGCCCTCGCCTGCGGGGGTGGGATTGATGGCAGTGACCAGAATCAGCTTGCCGTCCTTCTGCTGGTTCTCCCGCAGCAGGCGGTAATCCACCTTGGCCTTGTACTTTCCATACAGCTCCAGATACTGCTCGTCCACACCGGCGGTGGCGGCGATGGTCTGGATAGGCTTCATCTCACAGCTCTGCGCAATCTCAATATCAGTTTTCAATTCCATGGTGTTCCTGTCTCCTTTTATTTCTTCGGCGGCCCATAGATACAAAAAGGGCGCACCGATTCCTCAGTGCGCCCAGACGGTCGGCATTGGGGCGTTCTGCGCCCGGCGATACTTCATGTGGTCCTGTCCACTTCCGTCAGTCGTATCGCCTCCACTAAGACAGACTGTGTCTCACTGGTTAGATTCAGCATATCACACCCGTTTTCCTTCGTCAAGCCTGTTTCTCCCATTTTCAGGCCGGCAGGTCACAGCCCCTCCAGCACCCGCTCATAAATATCATCGGCCAGAGGGAGCGCCCGCTCCAGCACCCGCTCCCCCCTGCTGCGGCAGGCCCGGACCAGCTCTGGGTCCCGAATCCCCCCCAGGTTGATGACCACGTTGAGCCAGGCCCCCCGGATGGCGGAGCGCAGGGTAACCGCCGCCACCCCCAGGTCACTGGATGCACTCACGTTGCTCCTGCCCACCAAGGCCCCGGTGTGCTCCAGGGCCTCCAGGCACAGCTCCATAGTCTCCAGCGGGGGCTGGACCCCGCCCTGCAGGGCCAGGTCCATGGCGGCCGCCCGGGCGGCCTTCTCCTCCTCCGTCCCCTTTGCCATGGCGTAGACGGCGGAGATGGCCCGAAAGGCCTGCACATCCTTCTCCACCAGCTCCAGCAGCTGATCCTTCAGCCGGTTCAGCGCTGTGTTCTTCTCCTGGACCAGCGCCTGGTGGGCGGCGTACCGCTCCTTTCCCAGGGTCAGGGCACACACCATGGCGGACAGGGCGGCCCCCTGAGCTCCCTGGGCGGCGGCGGCAGAACCTCCACCCGGAGTGGGGGCACTGGAGGCCATCTGGTCGGTAAATTGGGTCACACTCAGTTCAGTCAAGCTCATAGATGCTTCTCCTTCTCATAGTTTCCCGCCTTTTCGGCTCTTTTCTCCCGCCGTCTGACAGGAACCCATTGCATTTTTATACGAATATGCTATAATATCGTGGATTTCATTCATTTCTCCCGGAAAGGGGGCGGACCATGCCCCGGCTTTTATCTGAAAAAAATCTCGTCCTCATCGGCATGATGGGCAGCGGCAAATCCACCTGTGCCAGAATCCTGGCCCAGGAGCTGGACCACACGCTGGTGGACCTGGATACCCTGATCATCCAGCGGACCGGCTGCCCCATTTCATCGATTTTCGCCCAGCGGGGCGAGGCCTTCTTCCGCCAGCTGGAGGCCGACGCCGTCCGGGAACAGGCCCAACGCACAAATCTGGTCATCGCCACCGGCGGCGGCACCGTCCTCCGCCCGGAAAACGTCCGGGCCCTGCGGGCCACCGGCTTCGTGGTCTGGCTGGACCGCCCGTCGGAGGAAATTTTCCGGGACGAAAGTCTCCGGGACCGCCCCCTGGCCCAGAACGGACCGGCGGCCTTTCAGGCTCTGGCCCTGGCCCGGCGGCCCCTCTATCAGCAGGCGGCCCACGCCGTGGTCCGCGACTTCTCCTCCCCCCAGGCCACAGTCCAGGCCATCCTGCACCGGTGGCAGGACTTTCTGGAGCGCTAGTCCGCCAGCCAGAAGCGCCAGGGAAAGTGGACAGCCTCCTCCGCGTAGTCGATGCCGATGCGCGGCCCGGTGCAGATTTTCGCCCGGTCCGGCTCGGGACTGTTCAGCAGATACAGCTCTTCCCCCAGCAGGTCCAGGCCGTTCTGCTCCCTGGTGATCTCCAGGGCCCGGCACAGCTTTCCCGGCCCGTTCAGAAAGTTTTTCCGCTGGCAGGCGGTCATATCCGCCGCCCCGCAGCCAAACCGGTTTCGGGCCATCCGCTCGGTCCCCTCCACGGGCTCCAGCCCCCGGATCAGCACCGCGGCTGCCTCCCCCTCACCCTCAGTGACCAGGTTGAGACAGGAGTACATGCCATAGATCAAATAGACATAGGCGGTGCCCGGCGGGGCGTAGAGGGTCTCGGTCCGCTTGGTCCGCCGCCCCCCATAGGCGTGGCACGCCTTGTCGCAGCGGCCGATATAGGCCTCGGTCTCAGTGATGCGGCAGACCAGCCGCTCGCCGTCTGGCAGTACCCGCACCAGCCGCTTCCCCAGCAGCGCTTTCGCCACCTCCAGGGTGTCCCGGTCGTAAAAATCCCGGCTCAGTTTTTCCTGTGCCATAGCTTCACCTCCGCGTTTCCTCGGCAGGATGCCGTTTTCGATATGCTACCATATCCCGATTTGATTTTCAATCCAGGAGTTGTGATCTACGATGAAACCAGAGACAATGAAAAAATTAGCCAAACCCATGCTGTTTGCCGCCGCCCTGATCTGGGGCACCTCCTTCTTTATTATGAAAAATGCGCTGGATGTGATGCCCGTCTTTTATCTGCTGGCCATCCGATTCGCGGCGGGTGCCATTTTGCTGGCCCTGGTTTTCCACAAAAAATGGAAGCTCTTCACCGCGGACTACCTCTGGCGCGGGGCCATTGTGGGCGCCTGTCTGTTTCTGGCCTACTCGGTCCAGACCTTCGGCCTGACCTACACCACGCCGTCGAAAAACGCCTTCCTCACCGCCGTCTACTGCGTCATTGTCCCCTTCCTCTACTGGGCGGCGGCAGGACAGCGGCCTGACCGGTATAACATCGCCGCCGCTCTGCTGTGCATCACCGGCGTGGGTCTGGTCTCTCTGAACGGGGACCTGTCCATCAACTTCGGTGACCTGCTCACCCTGATCTGCGCCTTCTTCTATGCCGGCCACATTGTGGCAGTTGCCAAGCTCTCCCCCGGCAAGGACGTCTGTCTGCTCACCGTGTTCCAGTTCGCCTTCGCCGGGCTGTACGCCCTGCTGGGCGGTCTCTTCACCGAGACCTTCCCCGCTCAGGCCATCACCGATCCCTCCGTCTTTTTGCCCCTGCTCTATCTGTGCGTCATGGCCACCACAGTGGCCCTGCTGTTCCAGAATGTGGGCGCGGTCTGGTCCGATCCCTCCTCCGCCGCCGTCATCCTGTCCCTGGAGTCGGTGTTCGGGGTGCTCTTCTCCGTCCTCTGCTATGGCGATGAGGTCACCCTCCAGATGGCCCTTGGCTTCTGCTGTATCTTTGTCGCTGTGCTGTGCTCCGAAACCAGGTTCTCCTTCCTGCGCAAAAAGACCGCGCAGTCCGAGGAGGATGCTGTGAACTCCCACTCCTGACCAGATTTCCTCAAAGGCCGCCGTTTTAACGGCGGCCTTTTTATTTTGGGCCGATCACCAAAAAAGAGCAAGCATGCTAACACTTACTGTTTTCTGTCACTGACCAGTACGATTTCGCACCGGCGCTGTATGAACCTGTACCTTTTACAGCCATGGCATAATTTTCATCGAATTCCAGATACTCAAATGGTTTTATATCAATGTCCATATTCATTGACTTGCCTTTTTAGTCTCAATTATATTTTGGTCAAAACTCTCCGTACGCTGTCTTGGCCCAGCCCCATCCATGCGTCCCTTGGTCAGAAAACACCAAAGAGGGACGGGTGGTTTGAATCCGACATTGGATTAGTGAAAAAACATTGACTGTCAATTCTCCAAAAGGTTTCAAATCGGTTCTTCCATCACAGAGAAATTTGTTTTATTAAAATGCTCAGTCCAAGTACAAATTTATGGTGCGCTGACAATTCTCCGCACTATGATCGGCCTTTTTCCCAGTTTTCTGGATCGCACAGCGGCCTGAATGAAGCGATCTTCGTACCATGAAGATACCCTGCCTGAACCTTTCGGTACAGGCAGGGTATGATGATATTTCACTTTAAAAAACAAGGAGGTCAGAATTTGCTTTTAAGTGGTTATCAAGACTTTGCTGCCGCTCTGTGCTTCCGGATCACAGTGAGGATCATAGGGAGGAAAACGGAGCAGAATGCAATCAGCAGCAGGGCCAGGGAAATGGGCCGGGTAAAGAAAATTGAGAAGCTGCCTTTGCTGACAAGGAGGGCGCGGTTCATGTTTTTCTCCAAAGTGCCGCCCAGGATCAAACCGAGGATCAGAGGAGGCGTAGGATAGTCCAGCTTGATCATGAAGAAGGCGATAGCGCCGATGATCAACATGAGGAAGATGTCATTGATGCTGTTGTTCAGGGCATAAGTACCCACGATGCAGAATGCAAACACGATAGGGGTGAGGTACTTGTTGGGCACGTCGCCCACCTTGGCAAACAGGCGGATGCCCAGGAAACCGAGCACCCCCATGAACAGGTTGGCCACAAAGAGGCCGAAAATAATGGTATAGACCTTGCCCTGCTCGTTGGTGAACAGCAGGGGACCGGGCACCACTCCCTGCATCATCAGAGCACCCAGCATCACAGCGGTGCCTGCATCACCGGGGATACCCAGGGTCAGCAGGGGGATCAGGGTGCCGCCGGAGACGGCGTTGTTGGCGGCCTCTGGGGCTGCGACGCCCTCAATGCGGCCGGTGCCGAACTCCTCGGGGTGCTTATCCCAGCGCTTGGTCTCATTGTAGGCCAGCCAAGAGGCGATGTCGCCGCCGGTGCCAGGGATAGCACCAATCAGTGTGCCAATGGCGCTGGAGCGCAGGATGGTGGGGAAAATGCGCTTAATGATCTTGCGGCTGGGGAAGGTGCGGCGGATGGTTTCGCTGGTGACTTTGTGCTGTGCATCATTGTTCTCAATGTTGATCAGGCCCTGAGAGAAGGCGTATAGACCGATCAGCACAGGGACCATGGTGATGCCGCCCAGCAGATAGGTGGAGTCGAAAGTGAATCGCTTGGCGCCCGTGAGGGCATCCATGCCCACAGTGGCCATCAGTAAGCCGACGACAGCACTGATCAGGCCCTTAGTCACGTTTTTGGAGCTCAGGCTGGTGACCATGCTCAGGCCGAAGATGGCCAGCGAGAAGTACTCAGGGGAGGTAAAGGACAGAGCCACCTTGGACAGCAGAGGCGCGGTCCACAACAGCATGATGGCGCTGAAAATTCCACCAAAGGTGGAGGCAAAGGTGGACACGCCCAGAGCCTTGGCTGCCTGGCCCTTCTGAGTCAGGGGGTAGCCGTCAAGAACGGTGGCGGCAGAGTTTGCCGTACCGGGCGTCTTGATAAGAATGGCGGTGATGGAGCCGCCGTAGATGGCACCGCAGAACACGCCCAGTAGCATCAGGATGCCGGCAGTGCTGTCAAACTTTAGAGTCAGCGGGAGCAGCAAACTCAAACCCATAATGGAGGACAGGCCGGGCATTGCGCCCACAAAGATACCGGCAAGGGATCCCACAAAAATCAAAAGCAGATTGATGGGCTGAAACACAGTTAAAATAATATCAAGCATTATGTGATTCTCCTCTCACCCTTACTGGAAGATCAGCCCGCCGGGCATGTTCAGCTTGAGCAGCACGACGAACACGATGTAAATAAAGATCAGGATACCGGCAGGGACCAGAACCAGGGCGCGGGGATTTCGTTCGCCCAGCAGATACATAACTGCGATCAGCAGGAAGGCCATCGCGATGTAGAAGCCCAGCACCTTGAGGAGTACAGCGAACACGACCACCAGGGCGGCGGTGATATAGATGCGTTTCATGGCCGGGGATTTGAAATCAATGGGGTTCTCTTCGGATTCATGGTTTTTTCCCAGCATGGTCTGAACGATCTGCACCACAGCCAGCAGCACCAGGACGACACTGAGGATGATGGGCCACACACCGGGCCCCATGGCCGTGCCTGACACAGACTCGTTCATCTGCAGAGAGTTGTGGATGATAAGCCCTGCGATGAGGATGAGCAGGACAGAGATGCCATAGTTGTACTTTTTCATTTCGATGTCTCCCCTTTGGTTGGGTGGGAGAAGAGCGAAGAAGTGGTGTTGCAGCCCTTCTTCGCTCTTCTTATTTTACAGAAATAGTGCAGCCGTCAGCCGACCAGCTCCTGATAGTAGGCAGCCTGCTCAGAAATGAAGCTCTCCAACTCATCGGCGCCGATGGTGATGGGCTCGAAGTAGAAGTTCTCGCGGGTCTCGGCGTAGGACTCGGAGGCGACGGCGTCAGCCAGAGCGTCCTTCCAGAAGGTCACAATGGACTCATCGGTGTTGGCGGGCAGGGCGATCATGATCCAGCTGAGCAGGTTCACATCGGCGAACATCTCGTCCACCTCGGCCATGGTGGGCACATCGGGCAGGGCCTGAGAGCGGTCCAAAGTGGTCACTGCCAGGGGCACCAGGTCACCGGAGTTGATCTGACCCACAGCGCCGGCCATGGCGGAGATGCACAGGTCGGCCTCGCCGGCCAGAACGGCGGCAACCGCGTCGGGGGCAGAGTCATAGGGGATCACGCGCACATCCAGACCGGCCTGGAGCAGGATGGTGCCCATTAGGTTGGGGACGGTACCCACGCCGGTAACGCCCACGGCCATCTTGCCGGGGTTGGCCTTGGCCTGCTCAAGGAACTCAGCAAAGGTGGTGAAGCTGGCGGTCTTGCTGCCCAGCAGCATATACGGGTCCTGCTCCACGGCAGCCAGAGGGATCATGCGCTCGGAGGGGTTGATGTCAGTGGCGCCGCTGACGTAGTTGAGCACCAGATCGCAGTTGACCAGGCCCAGGGTGTAGCCGTCAGCGTCATGGCCCAGGAATTCCTCGGTACCGATCAGGCCGGAGCCGCCCACGGTGTTGGTCACGTTGACAGACTTGGTAAGCACCTCCTTGGAGACGGCGTCCAGGACGCCGCGCACAGCCAAGTCGGTGGTGCCGCCTACCTTATAGGGGATCACAATTTCCAGATCCTTGGCTGGGTAGGTGGTTTCGGCGGGCTCCTTATTGCAGCCGGCGAGGCTGGTCAGCATAAGAGCGGCCGTAAGCAGAGCAACTAACTTTTTCATGTTTCTTCTCCTCTTTTTCAAATTTTATGGGTGGGGTACGTCTGTTCTGTGTGCTGAGATAATTACTGTCAGAGATAAAATTTATTGCTGGATTTGATCTCTCATTGACCTGTCTGAATTGATTTATCCAATATATCAATCCGATATGAACGGATTGATTTCCAAACAATATCAATGCAGTAAATTTAACAATGCCTAGTATAGCCTCTAAATTACAGGCTGTCAAGACATATTTTTATGGTGTTTCACACAAATTTTATATTTTACCTTATTGACAAACGGGTTTTACAGATGTAAACTGATAGCCGATAATTGATTAAGCAAATTAATCAAAGGAGGAGATCGAGTTGAACAGCAATTACAATCTCAAAGAAGTCTGCAAGGATATCCGCTGCGATACCATGTCCTGCATCGGCCACCTGGGTGTCGGCCATGTGGGCGGAAGCCTGTCCATTGTGGAGCTTCTGACCGTACTGTATTTTGAGGCCATGAACATCGACCCCAAGCAGCCCAAGATGGCGGGCAGAGACAGACTGGTGTGCTCCAAGGGCCATGCCGGTCCCGCGGTCTATGCCGCTCTGGCCAACCGCGGCTATTTTGACCGCTCCGAGCTGATGACCCTGAATCAGAGCGGCACCAATCTGCCCAGCCACTGTGACATGAACCGCACTGTGGGCATCGACATGACCACCGGCAGCCTGGGCCAGGGTTTCTCCTGCGCCGTGGGCGTGGCGCTGGGCTCCAAGCTGGACGGGGATGGCTCCACTGTGTACACCATCATCGGTGACGGAGAGAGCCAGGAGGGCCAGATCTGGGAGGCCGCCATGTTCGCTGCCTCCAAGAAGCTGGACAATCTAATCGGATTTACCGATTACAATAAGCTGCAGATCGACGACACTGTGGCCAATGTCAACGACATCGCGCCCCTGGGCAGCAAGTGGAGCGCCTTCGGCTGGAACGTGGTGGAGGTGGAGGACGGCAACGACCTGGACCAGGTGTCCAACGCCGTAAAGCAGGCCAAGGCCTATGCCGGCAGCGGCAAGCCCACCATGGTGATCCTCAATACCCTGAAGGGGTGCGGCGTGTCTTTTGTTGTGGATCAGGGTACCGCCAACCACAACATGAAGATCAGTGAAGAGGACACCAAGCGCGCAATCGCTGAGATCAGAGGGGAGTAATTGACATGGAAATGAGAGCTGTTTATGCCGAGTGCCTGGCTGAGATCATGGAAAAAGATAGGCACGTTGTGGTGCTGGACGCCGATCTGGCCAAAGCCAGCGGGACCCGGAACCTGTACGAGCGTTTTCCCAGGCAGATGTTCAACTGCGGCATTGCGGAGCAGAACATGGCCTCCATCGCCGCCGGTCTGGCCAGCTATGGCTACAAGCCCTTTATCGAGAGCTTCACCCCCTTCGCCACCCGGCGGATCTGCGATCAGATCGCCATTTCCATCTCTTACGCCAAGAGCAACGTGAAGATCGTGGGCACCGACCCCGGCATCTCCGCCGAACTCAATGGCGGCACCCACATGAGCATGGAGGATATCGGCGTGCTGCGCTCCATCCCCGGCGTCGTCATCTTCGAGCCTGTAGATGAGGTCCAGCTCCGCGCCGCCATGCCCGCCATCAGCGCCTATGACGGCTGTATCTACATCCGTCTGTTCCGCAAGGAGACTCCCAAGGTCTTTGATGAGGGCTATACCTTCGACCTGTTCAAGGTCGACACCCTGAAAGAGGGCCGGGATGTCAGTATTTTCGTCTCCGGCATGCTCACTGCCGATACCCTGGAGGCGGAGAAGATGCTGGCCGCCGAGGGCATCTCTGCCGAAGTGATCAACATTCACACCATCAAGCCCATCGACCGGGAGAGCGTCGTCGCCTCCGCCAGAAAGACCGGCGCCGTCCTGACTGTGGAAAATCACAACGTGATAGGCGGTCTGCACTCCGCCGTCCTAGAGGCCCTGGCTCAGGAGAAAATCCCCGCCATGGCTGTGGGCGTGCCCGACCGCTTCGGCGAGGTGGGCAAGGTCCCCTACCTGAAAAAGGTCATGGGCATGACCGCCGAGGACATCGCCGAGGCGGCCAGAAAGGTGATTAATCTGAAATAACGCGGATGGGATCGGCCGCCGGGGTTTTGGGAAGCTCCGGCGGTCCCCCCCTGCCGCCGGGTCCGGCAGGTACCGTGGCGCATACCTTATTAAAATATAACAGGAGGACATAACCATGAAAATTGCAATTGGCAGCGATAAATCCGGATTTTCCGCAAAGGAGGTCATCAAGGCCTATCTTCAGGAGAGCGGCGCAGACTTTGACGATCTGGGCACGGTGGACCTGGATCATGTGAAACCCTACTATATGGTAGCCGACAAGGTGGCCCCCCTGGTGCAGGCCGGAAAGTATGACCGGGCCATCCTGATCTGCGGCACCGGCGCCGGCATGAGCGTGGTGGCCAACAAGTACAAGGGCGTCCACGCTGTCGCCTGCGAGAGCGTCTACACCGCCAAGATGTGCCGCGCCATCAACAACGCCAATGTGCTGTGCATGGGCGGCTGGATCGTAGGCCCCGAGATGTCTCTGGAGATGACCAAGGCGTTCCTGAGCACCGACTGGCTGCAGGATCTGGAGGACTGGCGTCAGGAGAATCTGAAAAAGTTTGACGTCCAGGTGCACCAGATCGAGGAGAAGATCTATGGATAACTTTGTATTTTCTCAGCCGGTCAAGATCTACTTTGGCCAGGGCCGTTTCGCTGCGCTCAGCGATATCCTGGAGGAGCTGAACGTGGAGCGCTGCGTGCTGGTCTGCGACCCCTTCTTTGCCTCCGAGGCCCAGCGGATCATGGCGGAAAATCCCGCTGTGCGCGCTGTGTTCTCCGATGTGGAGCCCAATCCCCAGCTGAAAGGCATTGCCCAGGTGACGGAGCTGACCAGGACCCATAAGGCCCAGGCCGTCATCGGCGTGGGCGGCGGCAGCACCATGGATACCGCAAAGTTTGCCGCTGCCATCGCGCTGGGCGACAGCGACGCCCTGGAGTATTACCAGGGTAAGCCTTTCCCACGGGAGCGCATTATGATGATCGCCGTACCCACCACCGCCGGCACCGGCAGCGAGGTCACCCAAGTCTCCGTGGTGAGCCATGGTGCGGAGAAAAAGACCATCAACAACCCTGTATTCATGCCCAAGGTGGCCATTGTGGACCCCGAGATGAGTAAATCAGTCCCTCAAAAGGTCACCATGTGTACCGGCCTGGATGCCCTGGCCCACGCCCTGGAGGGCTTCTGGAGTGTAAACCACCAGCCCATCTGCGACGTTCTGGCCACTGAGGCAGTCCGTCTCGTGCTGGCCAATCTGGAACGGGCCTGGCGGGACGGCAGTGACATGGAGGCCAGAGGAAATATGGCCTATGCCGCCCTTCTGGCCGGCATGGCCTTTGCCCAGCCCAAGACTGCCGCCAGCCACGCGTGCAGCTATCCCCTGTCTGCTGACTACCACCTGCCCCACGGCGAGGCCTGTGCCTTCACCCTGGACAGCATCGTGATGATTAACGCCGACGAGCGGCTGGAGGGCCTGTGCCATGCGGTGGGTCTGAAGGACTGCCAGGAGCTGGCTGAGCGCATCCGCGCCCTGAAGAAGCTGGGCGGGCTTAAGAGCCGCCTGTCCGAGTTGGAGAATGTGGATCTGAAGCAGCTGGTCCACGACTGCGCCGTCCATCCCCTGATGAACAACAATCCCGTGAAGATGGATGAAGCTGTCCTCACCGCCATGTTCACCGCCCTGCAATAAGCATGGGAGGAAAGGTCAAAAATGCTGGGATGATTGGCGGCATGGTTCTGTCCTGGTCCATCTACTATGCCGTGAGCAAGGTCATTGTCAGCGCAACCGGCTCCGCCTCTCTCACCGGCATGCTGCTGCGCAGTACAGCCCTGATCGTCCTAACGGCACAGCTGCTCTGCGGCAACAAGGTAAAACAGCTGCTGCTCAGGGGAAAGGCCGTGTGGCTGCTGGTCCTGATCGGTGTGCTCGGTTTCCTGCTGGACCTGTTTGCCAACCTGGGCTATGCGGGCGGCTCTTTGAGCACCGGTACGGCGCTGCTGAAAATCGACGTGCTGCTGGCCAATCTGGTCACGGTATTTCTGTACAAAAAGAAGCTCTTCCCCTCCGACTGGCTGGGAACGGCGGTGATGCTGGGCGGCGTACTGATGGTATTGGAGCTGGATATCAGCTCTATGACCTTCAATGTTACCGACCTGTTCTTCATCCTCAGTGCCATGTGCGTCACTGCCAACGCCTTTGTCATCAAGACGGTCCAGAGCAAGTATAGGGTGGACGCGGACGTCATCTCCTATTACAACAACCTGGTGGTGCTGATTCTGTTTACTGTCAGTGCCGGGCTGGGAGGCGACATCCGTGGAGAGAATCTGGGTACCATCCCCTGGTTCTGGGGACTGGTGATTCTGGGCGGTCTGGCCCAGAGCGGCATTTACTATTTCTATTACCGCAACCTGGCCCGGTACGAGGTCTGGGTGGTGAAGCTCTACCTGTTGCTGATGCCTATTGTCAGCTGCTTCATCGGAGTGGCTTTCCTGGGTGAAACCTTGACAGTGTGGAAGCTTCTTGGTATATTTGTTGTACTGTTAGGGGCCGCATTGATCCTGATGCGGGATCGGATTAACCGGCCGAAAGTCATCTCATAAGCCGGACGGGAATATCCCGAGGTGGAGTGTAAAGGAAAACAATATGTTGGACATTAGACGGGAAAACCGCAGTGCGGTGCTCCGATTGCTCCATGAACGCGGAGAGCTGTCACGCAAGCAGCTTGCCATTCAGATCGGTCTGACGCCTGCTGCTGTTACAAAAATCGTCAATGAAATGATTGCAGAGGGGGTCATTTCGGAGGGACGTGAGCTTCACGGAAACGGCGCGGGCCGGCGTGAGATCATGCTCCACCTGAATGCCCAGGCTTTCTGCACGCTGGGCATTCTGCTGGACCTGAAATATGCCACTGTGTCCGGAATCTGGCTGGATGGCTCGATCATTTTTTCCGAGCGGATCCCCGTGAATCGGCGGCTGTCCGCCGACGAGATGGTGGATGCGCTGTCGGGACGTCTGATGGAGCTGGTCAAAAAGCACAGCCTGCGCCGGGAGAAAATCCTGGGGCTGGGCGTCGCCATCCGCGGCATCGTCAGTCCGGACGGACGGCGCTCCGTAAACAGCTTTGGCATCTTCAAGGAGCAGGATTACCCCATCGCCCAGCGGTTTGAGGAACAGACCGGTCTGAAATGCTGGCTGCTGAACAACGTGCGCGCCCTCTTCTTGGCGCAGATTTTTATGGAGAAGGACCGCTACCTGTCCTCCCAGTTCTTCCTGCGCTGCGAGCAGGGTATCGGTGCTGCGCTGTTCATCAACGGAAAGCTGTGGTACGGAAGCTCCGGCCAGTGCTCGGAGATCGGCCACATTCCGGTGGTCCGGCGAGGCGGCAAGCCCTGTAACTGCGGCAAGAGCGGCTGTCTGGAGACCATCGCCTCCCCCATCGCCATCCGGGAGGATGCACTGGAGATCCTCTCCCCGGAGCGAACTCCTGTGCTTTGGCGCATGTGCAAGGACAAGAGCACCGACGAGGTGGATATCAACGATGTACTCAACGCCGCCAGCAGCGGGGATGAGGAAATCGCGGAGATCGTAGACAAGGCCGTCCTGGCCCTGTGCAATGCGCTGAAAAACTTAATTTACATTGTGGATCCGGAAAAAATCATTCTCTACGGCCGCCTGTTTGAAAACAGCTATTATCTCTCCAAAATGATGGCGGAGATGCGTGAGAACATGGGCATGAGCTATAACGTCATCATTGAGAAGAGCAGATACAACCTGTGTCTGGAGGACCGGGCTGGTGGAATGGTGGCCCTTGACCACTTCCTTTCCAACGGAGCGGTAGACGACTGAGACGCCATAAAGAGACGAAGCACCCTGTGCGATAATCGCACAGGGTGCAAATTTTATGGAAAACGGCCGCAATCGAATACTGACAGGATCCGATTGCGGCTGTTGTACATCTGCAAGCAAATTCTCTGGCGAAAAATCATCACTATCATACTGTTCTTCTAACTGAATTACAATATTTAGTGCAAACCATATCCCAGTGATAATTATAGTTGAAACGAAATTGCAGTTGTATTGGTTATAATACCATAAAGCGCAACGGTTTCACTTTGGCGCTGATTCATGCGGCAGTCAGTATGTGCTGCCGCAGTAAATCCTATATAATTTTCTTCCAAACGCAAAAAATCCTGTAATCGTTTACGATTACAGGATTTTTTCTGGAGGTGCCACCCAGATTTGAACTGGGGGTGGAGCTTTTGCAGAGCTCTGCCTTACCACTTGGCTATGGCACCAGATGGAGCGGCATAACGCTCCAAAAAAATGGAGCGAGTGACGAGGCTCGAACTCGCTACCTCCACCTTGGCAAGGTGGCG
>JAHHSD010000035.1 GCA_020025425.1 Oscillospiraceae bacterium | reverse complement strand
AATTAAAAATTAGGTTTTTGCGCAACGTAAAGAAAAGAAGAATTAAGGGATACGAACATGAAACGATCAAACGATTTGGGCAATGATCCAATCCTCTCTCTTGTACTAAAGCTCACCATCCCCTCAATGCTGGCACAGCTGGTCAATGTGCTGTACAGCATTATAGACCGGATGTTTATTGGCCATATCCCGGTTGTGGGTGACACGGCCCTGGCCGGAGTGGGGGTCTGCGGCCCGATTGTCACGCTGCTGTCCTCCTTTGGAACTCTTGTCGGCATCGGCGGATCTATTATGATGGCCACCACGATGGGGGCCGGCAACAACAAGAAGGCAAAGCAGATCCTTTCAAACAGCTTTTTGCTGCTGCTGATTTTCTCTGCTGTGCTGACCGGGATTTTTCTGCTGACAAAGAGGCAGATGATCTATCTCTTTGGCGGCAGCGAGCTGACCTTTCCCTATGCCAACACATATTTGACGATCTATACCCTGGGCACCTTCTTTGCCCTTTTGGCCCTTGGGCTCAATTACTTTATCTCCTGTCAGGGCTTCTCCCTCAACGGGATGATTACGGTCTTTATCGGAGCCATCAGCAATATTGTGCTGGACACGATCCTGGTCTTTTTCCTGAAAATGGGCGTCGCCGGGGCGGCCTGGGCCACGGTAATCTCCCAGTTTCTATCCTGTCTCTATGCGCTGAGTTTCCTGTTCGGCAAGAGAATCCACATCAAAATCTCGTTTGGAAATTATGACCGGCGCCTTATGAGGCGGATCATCAAAATGGGCCTCTCCCCTTTTATCATTCTGGCAACGGACAGCATTATCATCATTGGCATGAACATTGCGCTCCAGCGGTATGGCGGCGACATGGGCGACATGCTGATCTCGGCGGTGACCATCACCCAGAGCTATTTTCTTCTGATTACCGGTCCCCTGATTGGAATTTCCGGCGGTGTACAGCCGCTGATCAGCTACAACTTCGGTGCAGGCAAGGCACAGCGTGTGAAGCGCTCCATCCGCTATGCGCTGATCATGGCCCTGATCCTGACCAGCTCCATGTTTGTTGCCTCTCGGCTTTTCGCTGGGAATTTCGTTCACTGTTTTATCGAGAGCGCTGAGACAGCTGCCATCTCTGTATGGGGGATCAAGGTGTTTACCCTCGCCATTGTTCCTCTCGCCTTCCAGTATGTTCTGGTGGACGCACTCACAGCACTTGGGAAGGTTGAGGTATCCCTCTACCTCTCTGCTTCCAGAAAGTTGTCCTTTCTGCTGTTTACCTTCCTGTTCTCTGGCCTGACCGTTGCCCAGAATGCTTTTTATGCAGAACCTGTGGCAGACCTGGTCTGTGCGATCCAATCTACCATTGTGTTCTTGTTCGTCTTTCGGCGGCGGATCCGGGAGGTTTGCCTGGAGGATGGCTGAAAAAACCCGTACCGACTTGTTTGAAGCAAGCTGGTACGGGTTTTTGTTCTGTCAGGCTTCTGGTCTTAGCCGGGAATCTCGCCCACTCCACTCAGAATCAGGCGGGGCCGATAGGGGAAGCGCTGGACCTCCTCAGGCTTGGTTACTCCGGACATCACCAGAACGGTATCCAGGCCGGTCTCAATTCCCGCTACGATATCGGTGTCCATCCGGTCACCGATCATAACAGCGTCCTCGGAGTGGACATCCAGGATCCGCAGTCCGGTGCGCATCATCAACGGATTGGGCTTGCCCACAAAGTAGGCGCTCTGTCCGGTGGCCATTTCGATGGGCGAGACCATGGCGCCGCAGGCGGGGATGATGCCGTCCTCTGCGGGACCGGTGATGTCGCTGTTGGTTCCGATGAGGCGGGCGCCCTTGGCGACCAGATGTACGGCCTTCAGGATGTTTTCATAATTATAGGAGTTACCCTCTCCGACGATCACATAGTCAGGGTCCACGTCATTCATGGTGATACCGGCGTCGTGCAGAGCGGTGATCAGACCCGCTCCGCCGATCACATAGGCGCTGCCGCCGGGGCACTGGCTGCTGATGAACTTCGCGGTGGCCAGAGCGCTGGTATAGAAATGGCTCTCATCCACCTCCAGCCCCATTCGGGCCAGCTTCTGCTGCAGCTCCCGGGGGGAGCGCTCCGAGGAGTTGGTCAAAAACAGGAAGTTCTTCTTCTCAGTGTAGAGCCACTCCACAAATTCCTTTACTCCGGGCAGCAGTCGGTTCCCATGGTAGATGACGCCGTCCATATCGCAGATAAAACCTTGTTTTTTGCGCAATGTTTCCATCATAATCCTCCATTCACCTATTTTGCGCGGTATAGCGCATCATATCTAGGTCAGAATCTATGTCTTGAAATGATTGTACCATGGAACAAGCACAATATAAATATAGATTCTGTTAATTCTTATTCATTTCTGCAAATTATTCCAGTTCGATTTGTCCCATCCTCAAGGCGGTGGACAGAGATAACTTGCGGTCCTTCCCATCGTCGAAGTCGATCATGGCAATATCCCCGCTCCGAAACAGAAGTGTTCCTGCCCCAAATGCCTTATGGATGATCCGTGTATTTGGCACATAGGCCTGGGATATCGCCCCGGTCTGTTTGCCTTTTGGCTGCGGACGAACCTGGAGTGGGTGCTTTTTTGTCTGCTCGGTGCGGACCAGCTTGACCGGGGCACTGTCCTTTGGTTTTCCGAACAGTTCAGATGCAAAAACAGATTTTAAGGATTCCTTCTGGAACGTGAACAGGGACAGCTGTTGTTTTGCTCGTGTCATCCCTACATAAAAGAGCCGCCGCTCCTCCTCATATGTTTCGATTTCCTCAGGGGCCGGATGATTTCCAGGCACAATGGAGGGTAAAATCCCATCCATCACATCCATTAAAATAACCCGTTCATACTCAAGGCCCTTGCTGGAATGGATGGTGGACAGCACAAAGGGACAATCTGACGCAGCGGCGGACCCGGCCTGGACCACCTGCTGGAGTTCCTCCAGCCGTTCCAGCAGGTGCTGCGGCGTTGGCTGGTTTGCACCCAGCGCCTCCAGAATCTCTGCCTTGTTTGGGTCGATTCCATGCTCCTCCAAATAGGCGCCGTAGCCCATAAAGTGGACGATCCGGTAGACAGCGCGGTCTGCCTGCTCCTCTACCAGGTTGTCCATGTGGGTCTGGAGGGACCGGCACTGTTTTTTGGTCCAGGGGGATGCGGCCTGTGAGCCGCAGATGTACTCCAAAATGCGCTGCCCCACACGCCCGGAGCGGGACACTGACTCCTGGGCCACAGCACGGCTGATGCCGGCGCCCAGCTTGTAGTAGACATTCAGAAAACGCTCCCCATCGTATGGGTCTTGAGCCAGGTGGATGATATCCGAAATATCCCGCACCACCCGGTTGGTGAAAAAAGCGCTGTTCACCTGGCGGGCACGGTAGGCAATCCCTTCCCGGTCCAGACGGTCGATGAGGGGCAGGACACTGTCATTGTCCCGATAGAGGACAGCGGTCTCCACGGTGCAGTCCCGGGCCACCTTGCACAGGTAACTGTACTGTCTGTTCCTGTCCCGGACCTGGATCTCCTTCAGCCCCGGTCCATCCCCCCGGGTAGACTTCATGTGCTTGGGATGGCGCTCCCGATTTTTTTGGATAAACCGATCTGCTGCCGCTACGATCTGCTTTGTGGAGCGGTAGTTCTGCTCCATATACAGTACCTTGGCTTTGGGATAGGTCTGTTCAAACTGAGTCAGGGCCTGGGGGTAGGCTGCCCGGAAGCCGTAGATGCTCTGGTCCTCATCTCCCACCATGAACAGGTTCCCGCTCCCGCTGGCCAGCAGCTGGATGATGCAGTGCTGGATCTTAGAGGTATCCTGGGCCTCATCGACACAGAAGTACTGGTAGCGGCGCTGAACTTCCTTCAAGATCGCGGGATACTGCTGAAGGATTTGAAGGGCATAGACCATCTGGTCATCGTAGTCCATGAGATGGCGCTCCCTCAGTGTCTGGCAGTAGGCGCGGTAGATGGGCGGAAAATTGATGCCCTCCACATCCACCTGCTCCAACGCCTCCCCCTTGAGCATTTGGTTTTTCACATAAGTGATGGCAGTCTCCAGGGCATTGATGGTGCTCTCGGTGGCGTACTCGTTGTTTTGCCGGCGGCACAGGTCGGCCAGCAGGGCGCTGCGCTGCTTCCAGTCGTCAAACAGACGGAAGGCGGTCCGCCCCGTTTTCTGCTCATAGAATCGGATGATCCGGCTGCACACGCTGTTAATGGTCCGGAACTCCAGGCGCTCTGCGTCGGACCCGCCAAATAGAACGGCAAAGCGCTCCCGCATGTCCCGGGCGGCTGCCACGGTGTAGGTCATGGTCAGGATCTGCTCAGGATGGATGTTTTTCCCGTAAAGCATGTAACCGATTCTTGCGACCAGGGTCGTTGTTTTTCCGCTGCCGGGTACGGCAAGGAGCAGAACCGGTCCGTCCACAGCCTGAACAGCCCTCTCCTGCTGGGCGTCCAGATGGAGGTGATATTTTGTTTTCAGCTCAGTATAATTCATGGATACACTCCGTCTCCTGATCCAGACTTGCAGACATGAAAAAACCAAATCTCATCAGGCGGCACTGCCTGATAAAATTTGGCCTTGTCCCCAGACAATCCTGTCTGTGTCTGTGGCTCTGATGATAGTAAGTATAATGAAGCAGCTCCTGATTGTCAATCTGTGAAATCAAATCGCGCCGCCCCTTGGCCGGGACGGCGCGATCTTGCAGCAATAATGTTGACGCTCCTGAAAATCAGGCCTTGCCAGCGCAGCCCAGGACGTCGACCAGCTTGTGGCGGACCAGCTCCTTGATGTTGGCGCGGGCGGGCTTCAGATACTCACGAGGATCGAACTTGTCGGGATGCTCCTCGAAGAACTGACGGATGGTACCGGTCATGGTCAGGCGCAGATCAGAGTCGATGTTGATCTTGCAGACGGCCAGCTTGGCGGCCTTGCGCAGCTGATCCTCGGGCACGCCGACAGCGTCGGGCATCTTTCCGCCGTGGGTGTTGATCATCTTCACGTAGTCCTGAGGCACGGAAGAGGAACCATGCAGCACGATGGGGAAGCCGGGCAGCTTCTTGACGATCTCGTCCAGAATGTCGAAGCGCAGCTCGGGGGGAACCAGGATGCCCTCGGCATTGCGGGTGCACTGATCGGGAGTGAACTTGTAAGCGCCGTGGGAGGTGCCGATTGCGATAGCCAGAGAGTCGCAGCCGGTTCTGGCAACGAACTCCTCGACCTCCTCGGGACGGGTGTAGTGAGAGTCAGCAGCGGAGACCTGAACCTCGTCCTCAACACCGGCCAGAGCGCCCAGCTCAGCCTCGACCACCACACCGTGATCGTGAGCGTACTCAACCACCTTCTTGGTGATCTCAATGTTCTCGTTGAAGGGCTTGGAGCTGGCGTCGATCATGACGGAGGTAAAGCCGTCCTCGATGCAGGAGACGCAGGTCTCGTAGCTATCACCGTGATCCAGGTGCAGAGCGATGGGAATATTGGGGCACTCGATCACAGCAGCCTCTACCAGCTTCTTCAGGTAGGTGCGGTTGGCGTAAGCACGGGCACCCTTGGAAACCTGCAGGATAACGGGAGCGTTCTCCTCACGACAGGCATCAGTGATGCCCTGAACGATCTCCATGTTGTTCACGTTGAAAGCGCCGATGGCGTAGCCGCCGTCGTATGCCTTCTTGAACATCTCGGTGGTAGTAACTAATGGCATAATTACCATCTCCTTTATCATAATTCCGTTTCTAATTGTACCATTTTCAATTGCTAAATACAAGAGGACATGTTATTATTTAAGATAGATTTTTTGAAGTCAGCCATTCCACTGTTTTTGGCTATTTGACTACGCCTTAAATCTGAGGCTAATCTCTATTTTGGTCCCCGTTTATTTCTGGGATCAGCGCTGGGAAATCCAACTTCATATTAAGGTGATAGTCAGACATTCTGAAGGAGGAACACATACTATGAATCAATTGACCGGAGCTTGTATCATCGGCCAGTCCGGCGGCCCCACTGCCGTCATCAACGCCAGCGCCCAGGGCGTCATCCAGACCGCTCTGAAGGCTGAGTGCATCACCCGCGTGCTGGGTGCTGCCCACGGCATCAAGGGTGTGCTTGATGACAAGCTCTACGATATGAGCCAGGAGGACCCCAACGAGCTGAGCCTGCTGAAGTACACCCCCTCCTCCGCTCTGGGCTCCTGCCGCTACAAGCTGGCTGATCCCGATGTGGATGACACCGACTATAAGCGCATTCTGGAGATTTTCAAGAAGTATAATGTCCGCTACTTCTTCTATAACGGCGGCAACGACTCCATGGACACCTGCAACAAGATCTCCAAGTACATGCAGAAGATGAACTACGAGTGCCGCGTGATGGGCGTGCCCAAGACCATCGACAACGATCTGAACGGCACCGACCACTGCCCCGGCTTCGCCTCCGCCGCCAAGTACATCGCCACCTCCTGCGCCGAGGTCTGGCAGGACGCTCATGTCTATGACACCGGCATGATTACCGTTGTTGAGATCATGGGCCGTCACGCCGGCTGGCTGGCTGGCTCTGCCGCCCTGGCTTCTCTCACCGGCTGCGGCCCCGATCTGGTGTACCTGCCTGAGGTGGACTTCGACATGGACCGTTTCCTGGCTGATGTGAAGGCCATCTACGCCAAGACCGGCAAGTGCATGGTGGCCGTGTCCGAGGGTATCCACTACGCCGACGGCACCTTCGTGTCTGAGGCTAAGACCTCTGCCACCGATGGCTTCGGCCACGCTCAGCTGGGCGGTCTGGCCGCTATGCTGGCTGACGTCATCAAGAAGGAGACCGGCGCCAAGGTCCGCGGCATTGAGCTGTCCCTGCTCCAGCGCTGCGGCTCCCACGTTGCCTCCAAGACCGATATCGAGGAGGCCTGGCAGGCCGGCGCTACCGCTGTTGAGGCCGCTGTGTCCGGCACCACCGATAAGATGGTCGCCTTCGAGTGCTCCCGCGACAACGGCTACAAGTGCGAGATGGTCCTGGAGCCCCTGGACATCGTGGCCAACTTTGAGAAGAAGGTTCCCCGTGAGTGGATCAACGAGGCCGGCAACGGCATGGAGCAGCCCTTCCTGGACTACGCCCTGCCCCTCATCCAGGGCGAGGCCGATGGCCCCAAGGAGAACTCCCTGCCCCGCTTTGCCCGCCTGAACAAGGTGCTGACCACCGAGCTTTAATTCCAATTTGCTTCTGCCAGGAGCGGCTGTACTTTTTGTACAGCCGCTCTTTTTATGCCGTCTTATACGTTGACAGATATCTTTCGGCCATGATAGTATGTGCATTAAGAATATCTTTTGAGAGGAGGCAGTACAGCAGATGACGGTCAAATTGAGAAAATGGTCACTGACGGATCAGGATCAGCTTATAGATATATGCAATCATGTAGACAGGACCTATTTGGCGAGCCGGCTTCCGTTTCCGTATACAGAATCAGATGCGGAATGGTGGCTGAATATGGTCAACCACCACGATGGTGTCAACGGCATCTTTCGTGCGGTTGTAGTGGACGATCGGGTCGTTGGGACTATTTCTGTGGAACAAAAAGAAGATATTTACCAAAAAGATGGGGAAATCGGATATTTTCTCCATACAGATCAGTGGTCAAAAGGGATCATGACGGAAGCTGTAAAACAAATTTGCGATCTTGCTTTTTGTGAGCTGGACATCCTGCGCATTACCGCCCACCTCTATGCGCCAAACCTCCCCTCCCGCAGAGTGCTGGAGAAGAACGGCTTTCTGCTGGAGGGCACGATGAAAAATGCTATCGTAAAAGATGACCACATATTTGACCTATGTATCTATGGTAAGGTGAAATGAGTGTTATTTGGCTGGCACACAGCTAAAACAGGTATGATCAGGAATACCAGACAGAAAAACCAGAAAATTCCGAGGAAGGTTCAAGGGGAACCGGCCTCGGAATACTTTTTCTTCAAATGTACATAGGATTTTGGAAAATGGCTTGACTTCTTTTCTCTACAATCGTAAAATATAATCAAACTACATTTGTAGAGGGTGATTTTATGAATACTTCGATTCGCAGATTACCGGATGGAGAGCTGGAAGTCATGCAGGCGGTCTGGGCTTGCCCTGTCCCCTGCACCAGAAAAGAAATCAGTTTGGTCTTGTTTGCCACCCACAAAATGGCGGAGACCACCTTGCTCACCATGCTGTCCCGGCTGTCTGAAAAAGGCTTTTTGGAAATCCGAAAGGATGGCCGCAGCTCCATCTATTCGCCCCTTGTCTCTCAGGACGATTATCTGGCCAGCCAGAGCAGACGGTTCCTGGACAAGCTCTGCGGCGGTAAGATCTCAACACTGGCCAGCGCCCTTTGCAGCAGCGGACTGACCCGTGAGGAGCTGGCCGAGCTGCGGAGCCTGCTGGAGAGGGATGCACTATGAGCATGACCAATGGGATCAGTATTTTCTTCGCTGCCCTGTTCAGCGGATTTCTGGCCTGGTCTGTTCTGGACAGCCGCTCCAGAGACCAGGGAGGCCGGGAGGGTCTGCGCTATTCCTCGTTTCTGGGGGGCGTCAGCCTGCCCGTGCTCCTGCTCCTCCTGCCCTTCTTCCGCCGGTACATCAGCGCCAGAGGCTGCGCCTGTCTGTGGATGCTCCCCAACATTCTCTACCTGTCTCAAGCCGGGTTCATGAGTCAAAACCATCCCATATGGATCATCAGCCTGCCCAACTCCCTCCTCAAGCCCCTGACGATCCTTTGGCTGGCAGGCTTTGCCGCCGTTTTGCTGTACAAGCTGCTGGAGCATTTCGTCTTTCGGGCTCAGATCATGCGAAACGCCGTTCCGGTTCAGGAGGAGACGGTCCTCGCCCTCTGGAAACAGGAGCAGACAAACGCTGGGTTTGCAAAGCCCAATTACAAGCTGCTGTGCTCCCCCGCTGTCAAAACGCCTCTGTCCATAGGCCTTTTGAAGTTGACGACCAGAGTGATTCTCCCCGATACGGAGTATTCCCCGGAGGAGCTGCGGATGATTTTCCGTCACGAGCTGGTTCACATCTGCCGGTCAGATGCATGGACCAAGTTTTCCCTCACTTTCTGCACGGCGGTGTGCTGGTTCAATCCCTTCATGTGGATCTCCGTGCGAAAGAGCTTCGATGACCTGGAGCTGAGCTGTGATGAAACGGTCCTGCTCCAGGCAGATGATGACCAGCGGCGCCGGTATGCGGAGCTTCTGCTGAAAACCGCCGGGCAGGAGCAGGGCTTCACCACCTGTCTCTCCGCCTCGGCCTCTGCGCTGCGGTACCGGCTGAAAAACACGGTCAAGCCCCGCAGGCGCAGGTCCGGCGCGCTCACCGTTGGCCTGGTCTCCTTCCTGCTTCTCATCACCTGCGGAAACGTTGCCCTTGCGTATGAAACAGGCTCAGGCAGGGACGCCATTTTCTCCGGCCTGGACCCTGCGGCCTGTACCCTCAGCTCTGTCCGGGACATGAACGTCTCCTCCCACCGGACCTATATCTGCACGGACCCTGAGCGGTTGATGGATTATCTCTGCCAGCTGCCGGTCCAGAAGCTGACCGGCAATTATGACTTTTTTGAGGATTCCCCCTCGCTGGTCCTGCTCTATGACACCCCCAAGGGCACACTGGGGATCGACCTGAACGACCACAGCGTGGGCGTCACAAGGTTTTGGGGGGAGCACATCAGCCAGGAACGGCTCTCTCTTCCCGAGGAGCTTGATTGGGATTACCTGGACACCCTCCTCCCCCAAATGCCTGCGGTCAATATCCGGCTGACCGGGCCGGACGATACCAATACCGATCCGGCATCCATTGATACTGTCACCAAGATATCCAACGGTCGCTCGGAGCTGCTGACAGAACCTTTGCCGGATGAGTCCTGGACAGGTATTTATGGCAATATCGACTTCCAAACCATGGAGCTGGAGTTTCCCGAACCTCCCATCTCCCACGTCCAGGTGACCATGTACAGCTGGGACTGGAGCCGCTCGGAAACCCTGACCCTCCACACCCCGGATCAGGTCATAGAGCTCCCCTCCAATGCCCTTCATCTGAAGATCGCCGCATCCTTTGACGGTCCAAACGGCAGCATTTATGAGACAGTGTTCCGATATGAGATTCAGGCCGATGACAGCGGCAGTCAGTGATATTTGGTTCTATCTGCTGTGAGTGGAAAACACCAACCGCTCCGCTTCTTTGCATAAAAAAGATACGGTACAGCCCCATTTCGGGACTGTGCCGTATTTTTATGGGAACGCATTCCTGCGCACCCTGTTTATCCATTATTCCATCAGAGCCAGGAACTCGTCCTCGCTCAATACCTTGACGCCCAGCTCCTGTGCCTTGCGCAGCTTGGAGCCGGCGGACTCCCCCGCCACCACATAGGTGGTCTTTTTGGACACGGAGGACGCCGACTTGCCCCCCCGCTCCTCGATCATGGCAGAGGCCTCGTCCCGGGTGAACCGCTCCAGGGTGCCGGTGAGGACGAAGGTCATCCCGGCAAAGCGCTGGTCCTGCCCCTGCTCTGCGGCCTCCATATTGACCCCGGCCTCCCGCAGCCGGCCGATCAGGTGCTTGCTCTGAGGGCTGGCAAACCAGGTCAGGATGCTCTGGGCGGTGATCTCACCGATATCATCCACCGCTGTCAGCTCCTCCAGCGTGGCATTCTCCAGGGCCTCCATGGTCTGGAACCGCTTGGCCAGGATCTTGCCGGCCTTCTGTCCCACCTGGCGGATCCCGAAGGCAAACAGCAGTCGGCTCAGGTCCTGCTCCTTGGAGCGCTGGATGGCGGCGATCAGATTCTGGGCGGACTTCTTCCCCATCCGGTCCAGACCGGCCACGTCCTCCTCTTTCAGGAAGTAGAGGTCGCCCGGCGTCTTGACCAGCCCGGCGTCAACCAGGTTTTCTACCACGGCGATGCCCATTCCATCGATGTCCATGGCATCCCGGCTGGCGAAGTGGGAAAGACTGCGCAGCAGCTGGGCGGGGCACTCGGCGCCGGTACAGCGCATGTGGGCACCATCCTCGTCCCGCTCCACCGGAGCGCCGCACACCGGGCAGGTCTTGGGCAGGAAGTATGGCTCCGTCCCCTCGGGGCGGCGGTCCAGATCCACGCCCAGGACCTCGGGGATGATCTCTCCTGCCTTCCGCACCAGGATGGTATCACCGATGCGGACGTCTTTCTCCGTAATAAAGTCCTGATTGTGCAGCGTGGCGTTGGTCACGGTAGTTCCGGCCAGATGGACCGGCTCAAATACCGCCTTGGGGGTCAGCACACCAGTGCGGCCCACCTGGACCACAATGTCCAGAACCCGGGAGGGCTTTACCTCGGGAGGGTACTTGTAGGCGGCGGCCCACCGGGGGAACTTGGCGGTGGAACCCAGCTGCTCGCGATGGGCCAGACTGTCCACCTTGACCACTGCGCCGTCGATGTCAAACTGGTAGGTCTCCCGGTCCTCACCGATCTGGGCAATGCGCTCCACAGCCTGTTCTACGGTATCACAGGTGTAATGTGGAATCACTTTATAGTGCTTTGACTGCAAGTAGTTCAGTGTTTCCAGATGGGTCGTGAACGTCTCGCCCTCCACCCACTGGACATTAAATACAAGAATGTCCAGCCTGCGGCTGGCCGCGACCTTCGGGTCCAGCTGACGCAGGGAGCCGGCGGCCGCATTGCGGGGATTGGCGAACAGAGCCTCCCCCCGGCGCTCCCGCTCCTCATTGAGCTGGTGGAACACCTTTTTGGGCATGAACACCTCGCCCCGGACGATCAGATGGGGCGGGGCGTCGGGGATGCTCAGAGGGATGGAGCGGATGGTCCGCAGGTTCTCGGTCACATCCTCCCCCACCTGGCCGTCTCCCCGGGTGGCACCCCGGACAAACACACCGTCCTGATATTCCAGGGCCACTGACAGACCGTCCACCTTGGGCTCTACCACATAGCGGACGTTGGAGACAGTGCCCCGCACCCGCTGGTCGAAGGCCCGCAGCTCGTCATAGTCGAACACATCCTGGAGGGACTCCAGGGGGACCCGGTGAACCACCTGAGTAAAGGACTCCAGGGCTTTTCCACCCACCCGCTGGGTGGGGGAGTCCGGGGTCCGCAGCTCCGGGTATTTGGCCTCCAGTTCCTCCAAGCGGCGCAGCTTGTGGTCATAGTCATAGTCGGACATGGTGGGGGCGTCCTGCACATAATACTCATAACTGGCCTGCTCCAGCTCACGGCGCAGATCCAGCAGTTCTTTTTTCTCCTCCATAGGGGGCTCCTCTCTCGCGGCACTGTGCCGCTGTGGTATGACCCGCACTCAGCGGGCGCTATGCAGATAGGTGTCAGGGACCTGGCCCACGATGACAGTCTCAGCCACACACAGCCGGGTGCTGACCTGAGTGTCGATCCGTTTGCCCGGCAGCAGCATGGTGAGCGGGACCCGGACATTCAGCCAGATTTGATGCATGGTCTGGTTCACACCGGCAGAGACAAATTCGCTCTCGAACTCCGCCTCAACCGTTCCGGCAGACAGAACCTCCAATCGCAGAGAAGGCCCTTTCCCCCAGAGAATATCCATGTGAAGCAAGCTGCCAAGCGGCACTCGAATCTGTTCGCTGCTCAGTCCGTCCAGATTTTGGAGAATCTGCTCTACCAGGATGCTGCGCATCTGGTTCAGCGCTGCCATATCGGTGGTCAGAGCGGTGATCGTTCCACGGTTGTCCCGCTGGATGGAGACAAAGGTATCATATCCAATCCCTCTCTCACTCATCTGCTCTCGGACAATCTCCTCTACCATGGACTTGACGGTGTTCTCTGTCTGGGCCTGGGCAAGGACTGCCGCTGTGGGCCTCAGATGTGTGCCCAGTGCAAAAATCACCGCCGCGGCCAGCACGACACCAAGCAGGATACTCAGCGCCCACTCCTGCCCCCTGGACAGCACCGGCCCGGCGCGCACCGGGCGGGCCGGGCGGCGCATCCTGCGCCACTCCACTCCCAGCATACCATCCCCCCTCTCCGAACAGCATATTCAGAGAGAGGCTTGGACTATGAATGGAAACTCAGCCCTCGTTCAGCAGCTCCTGGACCGCCAGAAGCACGCCCAGTCGGCCGGACTCAAAGGTCAGACCGCCCTGGAGGTAGACCGTGTAGGGCTCCCGCATAGGGGCGTCAGCGGACAGCTCGATGGACGCGCCCTGGATAAAGGCACCGGCAGCCATGATGACCTGGCTGTCATATCCGGGCATATCCCAGGGCACAGGAGTGACATAGGAATCCACGGGAGAACCGAACTGGATTCCACGGCAGAAACGCTCCAGGGCCTCAGGCTTGCGCATGTGGATCATCTGGATAATATCGTGGCGGATCTGACTGGAGTGGGGCTCAGTCTCATAGCCCAGCAGTTCCATGACCTTGGCGGCAAAGACGGCGGTCTTGACGGCCTGGGCCACCGTGTGAGGTGCCAGGAACAGGCCCTGATAAAGCAGGCGGTTCTGACCCAGGGTGCAGCCGCACTCACCGCCGATGCCGGCGGTGGTCAGCCGCATGGCGGCCCCTTCCACCAGGTCACGGCGGCCAGCGATATAGCCGCCGGTGGGAGCAATGCCGCCGCCGGGGTTCTTGATGAGGGAGCCGACTACCAGATCGGCCCCCACATGGGTGGGCTCAATGGTTTCCACAAACTCGCCGTAGCAGTTGTCCACCAGAATGGAGACGTTAGGGTTGGCCGCCTTGATGACGCGGCACATTTCGCCGATCTCCTCCACGGACAGGGAGGCGCGGGTAGAATAGCCTTTAGAGCGCTGGATCAGAACTGCCTTGACCTTGGGGTCCTTCACCGCCTCAGCCATGCCGTTCAGGTCCGGTTTATTGTCAAGGAGTTCTACTTGCTTATAGCCAATTCCGTAGTCCTTCAGAGAGCCGTGGCCTTTGTCCACCACACCGATGACGCCCAGCAGGGTGTCGTAGGGCGCACCCACGGCAGACACCAGCACATCCCCAGCCTTCAGCGCACCAAACAGGGCGCAGGAGATGGCGTGGGTGCCATTGACAAACTGAACCCGGACCAGAGCGGCCTCGGTGCCGAAAAGCTGGGCGTAGATCTCATCCAGCTGGTCCCGGCCCTGATCGTCATAGCCGTAACCGGTGGTGCCGGCAAAGTAGCTCTCGGCCACCTTGTGGTCCTGGAAGGCGCCCAGTACACGCTGGGTGTTCTCCTGAGCGATGGCGTCGATCCGGGCAAACTGCTCGGCTAATTCTCTCTGAGCCTGATTGCCAAGCTCCTGCACGTGTTTTGTAATCTGTAAAGCCATTTTACTTGCTCATCCTCTTATTTCTAATATTATTTCATAAACGAAACGCTGATTTCTGTTCGTGTGTCCGTTCAGAGTGTCTCCAGCCGGTTTTGAGCATAGGCGGCGGTCAGGGCAATGCAGGCCCGGACGTCGCCCAGGTCCACCATCTCCTGGGGCGTGTGGATATAGCGGCATGGCACGGAGATACCGCCGGTGAGGACACCGATCCGGGTGGTGTGGATGGCTCCGGCATCCGTGCCGCCGGCCCGCATGATGTCCCGCTGGACCTGGATCCCATGCTCCTGGGCCAGCTTGGTCATCCGCTCCACCACTGCCGGGTGGCAGATCACAGAGGAGTCCATCACCTTGATGGCCGCACCTTTCCCCAGCTGTACAGTGCCGCACCGGTCGGTCCCGGGGGTGTCGTCCACATCGGTCACGTCCACCACAACGCCGTAGTCCGGGTCAATGGACCAGGCGGCTGTCCGGGCGCCTCGCAGTCCCACCTCCTCCTGGGCGGTAAAGACAAAATAGAGGTCGTTTTCCGGTACCTGCATCTGGGACAGGACCTTGAGCAGGATCACGCAGGAAATGCGGTTGTCCTGGTAGGGAGAGACGATCCGTTCCCCAGCCGCATAGCTGGGCGCGGCGTAGACTGCGGTGTCCCCCACCTGGACCAGCTTTTTGGCCTCCTCCTGGCTGGAGACGCCAATATCTACATAGCACTGGTCCAGCTTCAGCTTCTCAAAATCGGCCTTCTCCTCAGGCACCAGGACACCCCGGACACCATTTTTGAAGCGGATGGGGGCGTACAGGACCTCCTTGGGGCTGATCCCGCCCAGCTTTCCCACACGGAGAAAGCCCTCCTTCTCGATATGGGTGACGATGAAGCCGATGGAGTCCATATGGGCGGCCAGCATCAGCTTGGGGCCGCTGCCCTTCTTGTGGACGATCAGGTTGCCCATCACATCCTCGGTAATCTCGTCGGCATAGGGCTGGGCCAGCTCCCGGATGACGGCCCGCACCCCGCTTTCATCCCCCGAGGGACCGTGGGCGGCGTTGAGCCGCTCTAACATTTCAAACAATTCCATCTTGTTCTCCTCTTACAGGCGCTGGGCCAGCTGGTCGATGAACAGCCTGGTCAGCTTCCGCATATTTTCAAAGTCAGCGATGCTGCCCACGCTGGCGGGGGCATGCAGATACCGGACTGCCGCTGACAGGGCGGCCACCCGGACCCCGCTCCGGCTGCGCTGGATGGTGCGGGCGTCGTTTCCGCCGGCGATATACTCCTTGGTCTGCCAGGGGATCTGGTACTCCTCCGCCAGGCGGCGCAGCGTCTCGAAGTGCTCCCGGTCGTAGATGGTCCCGCCGTCCATATAGGAGATGACCGGGCCCTTGCCGGGGGCGCACACCCGGCAGTGGTCCTCCACCTCGGGCAGATCGGCGGCCGTGGTGGTCTCCAGCACCAGTGCGTGCTCCGGAGCCACCGAGAAGGCCGCTCCAAAGGCGCCCCGGGTGCCCACCTCCTCCTGAACGGTGAAGGCGAAGGTCACGTCCATGGGCAGCTCCTCTTTCAGTAGCTCCAGCATGATGGCACAGCCGACCCGGTCGTCGATGGCCTTGGCTTTCAGGAAGCCGTCGCCAAATTCCTCCGGGCTGCCCACAAAGGCGCCGTAGGTGCCGGGCTGGACCAGCTTCAGTGCAGACTCTCTGTCTTTTGCGCCGATGTCGATATAGAGGTCCGCCGTTTTGGGGGCCTTCTTCCGCTCCTCCCGGCTGACCAGGTGGATGGCCTTCAGGCCGATGACGCCGGGGAGCTTTTCCGGCCCCAGGGTCACACTCTTTCCAATGGCCACACGGCGGTCTACCCCGCCCACAAAATCAAATTTCAAATAGCCCTGCTCGGTGATGTGGGTGACGATCAGACCAACCTCGTCCATGTGGGCGGCCAGCAGCAGCTTGTGCTCCGCCGGCTTGCGGCCCCGCTTGGTCACAATCAGGTTGCCCATGGCGTCGGTACGGATGCTGTCCGCCCAGGGCTCCGCCTGGGCCCGGATGAAGGCCCGCACCCGGTCCTCGTCTCCGGACACGCCGTTCAGGGCGCAAAGCTCACGAATCAGCTCCAGCATTGGGCGCTCGCCTCCTCTCCCAGTCCTCTGGTGAAGGCCGCCAGCAGCTGGGCCGTGGTCTCCAGGTCCGATTTGGCGCAGACCTCCAGAGGTGTGTGCATATACCGCAGGGGCAGGGACAGGATGGCCGTGGCCACCCCCTCCCGGCTGATCTGCATGGGCCAGCCGTTGGTGCCGGTATTGCCGGCCATGACCTCGGTCTGGCTGGAAATCCCCAACTCCTCGGCCAGGCGGAACATCCGCTTGGCCATCCAGGGGGTGCAATTCGGTCCAACCCCCACCACGGGGCCGCCCTCCAGATGGAAGGTGTCCTCCTGCTTGGCATCCGGGGTGTCGCCGTGGGTCACGTCTACGGCCACGCAGAGGTCGGGGACCAGATTGTAGGTCGCCGTAATGGCCCCTGTGCTGTCGGTCTCCTCCTGAACGCTGCCCAGGACGTAGAGATCCACGTCCAGCTGCACGTCCTTCAGAAGCTCCAGCGCCCCCAGCAGGACGGCAAAGCAGGAGCGGTCGTCCATGGACTTGCCGCACAGCAGCCGGTCCCCCAGAGGGACACAGCTCCCGCGGAAGGTGGCGGGGGTGCCCACAGGGATGCGGCGCTGGGCCTCCTCCTGACTCAGGCCCACATCAATGAACAGATCGGTAATGGCCAGTGCCTTGTCCATGTCCTCCTTGCTCTGCACATGGGGAGGCATACAGGCCACCACGCCCAGCATGGGCGGGTCAGTGAGGATGGTCAGCTCCCGATCGGGCAGCATACGGGGGTCCACCCCGCCCAGCTCGTCAAACCGCAGAAAGCCGTCCTGGTGGCCGGTGATCAGGAAGCCGATCTCGTCCAGGTGGGCGTCCCACAGCAGCTTTGGGGCGTTCTCCCGTCCGCACAGCCGTACACCAACCACGTTGCCCATCCGATCAATGGACGCCCGGTCCACCAGGGGACGGAGCATCTCCAGAGCGGCGCGGGCCACGCTGCCCTCAAACCCGCTGGGCCCGGACAGGCCGCACAGGTGATTCAATGTCTGCTCGTAATCCAAGTTATTTCCTCCAACTCAGAGCTGGCCGACCAGCTCCTTGAAATAGTTTCCGCGCTCCATAAAGTTCTTGAATTTGTCAAAGGCCGCGCAGGCGGGCGACAGCACCACCACGTCTCCGGGCTCAGCCACTGCGTGGGCGGCCCGTACGGCGTCGGCAAAGTCCTCCAGCTCCAGGATGTCCGGATTACCCAGACCGTACTCCGGCGAACTCTCCACGGCGCTGCGGATGGTCTTGGCGGTATCGCCGGTGAGGACCAGCTTCTTGACCCGCTTGGTGATCTCGATACCCAGGCCGGTGAACGGGACCCCCTTGTCGTAGCCCCCCGCGATCAGGATGACCTTCTTGTCAAAGGACTCCAGACAGGCCGCGGTCCTGGTGGGGCTGGTTCCGATGGAGTCGTTGTAGTACTGTACCCCATTCACCTCCCGCACCAGCTCGATGCGATGCTCCACACCGGTGAACTGCTCCGCCACCTCCCGCACACAGCGGTCGGATGCCAGACCGTCCACAGCGGCAATGGCTGCCATGTAGTTCTCAATGTTGTGGATACCGGGCAGCCGGATCAGATCCAGCGGGAGTACCTCCCGGTTCCCCTGGTCGTTGTTGAGCCAGATGGCATTATCCCGCAGATAGACGCCGCGCTCCAGGGGCTGCTGGCGGCTGAAATAGGTGATTTGACTGGGCGCTGCCTGGGCCAGGTCCCGGGTGGTCACATTGTCATAGTTGAAGATGGCCCGGTCCTCCTCCCCCTGGTGAAGGAAGATATTCTCCTTTGCGGCGATATACTCGCCCATGGAGCCGTGGTAGTCCAGATGGTTGGGCGAGAGGTTGGTAAAGACTGCAATATGGGGGCTCTGCTCCATGGTCATCAGCTGGAAGGAGGACAGCTCCAGCACGGCGATGTCCTCCGGCTCCATCCCAGTCACATCGGCCAGCAGCGGCCTGCCGATATTGCCGCCCACATAGACGTTGTAGCCGGCCGCCTTCAGGATCTTGGCAATGATGGTGGTGGTGGTGGTCTTTCCGTCGCTGCCTGTCACGCCGATCAGCTTGCAGGGGCAGGTCTGGAAGAAAAGCTCCATTTCACTGGTCAGCTGGCTGCCACGCTCTGCTGCCTGAAGCAGCTGGGGTGTGTTGGGACTGAGGCCGGGCGTCCGGAAGATGATATCCTCATCCAGATTCTCCAGGTAGTCCTCCCCCAGGATCAGACGGGCGCCCAGGCTCTCCAGCTCCTCCGCCGCTTCCCCCACACGGTCCCGGGAGGCTTTATCACGCACGGTTACGTCCAATCCGTTCCGCAGCAGCATCCGGATCAATGGGGTGTTGCTCACACCCATTCCAATGACTGCGATACGGCGGTTTTCTATTGTCTCGAAATAGTCGCTGATCTTAGACACGGACCATTCCCCTTTTCCACGATAAAATTGATCTTAAGGCTTAAGTATATCACATTTCCACGAAAAATTCAATCGAAAGAAGCGGGCTCTCCCCCGTTACCTTTTGAACTGAGAAATAAAAGCTTCGTCGATTTCATCGCTGTACCTGCGTTTCAGCAGTCGCTTATCACCCGCAGAAAAGAAAGAGCGAGTGGAAACAGGATCACACAGCATGTTATAATGTGTCGGTACACAAAGACTTGTTTTTGCCCTTACGAGCCGAAACAAGGGAATTTTACTGCAAAACAATTTGGAGCGTATCTTTTTTCGGAAGTAATAAGCGAAATACACCCTTCGCACAAATATAAAATTTGTACTTCTGGTCTTTCAGCCAAAAAATTTTTGTGATATGATATAACATGACATATAGATGTCGTGTTATTGATGATATACTGATTTCAAGGAAAGAGAATAACAATGAAACTGGATAGACTGATTGGAATTTTATCTGTTTTACTACAGAGAGAAACCGTTACAGCGCCCTATTTAGCAGACAAATTTGAAGTGTCCCGGCGCACCATCAACAGAGACATCGAAACGCTGTGTGGTGCCGGAGTCCCCATATGCACCAAACAGGGCGCTCATGGCGGTATTTCCATTTTGGAGAACTATAAAATCGACAGAACACTGCTTTCTGCCAATGAAATGCAGGATATTTTGGCCGGCCTTCGCGGTCTTGACAGTGTACATGGAACGAATCAATATGAACAGCTTATGGAAAAGTTGTCTGCCGGTTCCTCTGATTTTATGACCGGGAATCAATCTGTTTTAATTGATTTGTCCTCATGGTACAAGGATTCTCTCTCCCCCAAAATTGAAATCATTCGCAGTGCAATCGATCTGCACAGTATGATTACTTTCCTTTACTGCTCTCCTCATGGCGAGCAGAAACGCACGGCAGAGCCGTACTATTTGATTTTTCGCTGGTCTAGCTGGTATGTTTGGGGCTTCTGTGAAATCCGACAGGATTTTCGGCTGTTCAAACTAAACCGTATGACAGAGCTTCAGTTGACGGAGCGTATCTTCTCTCCCAGGATAGCTCCTTTGCCGGATTTACGAAATGAGCAGATTTTCCCCGGTGGTATTTCTGTAAAAATACTGTTTGAGGCAAGCTGCAAATGGCGGCTGGTCGAGGAATTTGGAGCGGATTCATTTGAAGTGCAGGAGGATGGGAAATTGCTGTTCTGCACGGACTTCACCAACAAGGATAATCTTTTCAGCTGGCTGATGACCTTCGGAAATCATGCAGAGCTGTTGGAACCGAAGGTGTTGAGGAGTGAGATCAAAAAAGTACTGGGCGAACTGCTGCAAAAATATGAAGAAGAAAGGTGACAGCAAAATGAGGTTAGACGGATTTGGCATCATGGTAGAGGATATGGCAGAAATGGTTCGGTTCTACCGTGATGTTTTGGGCTTTGACATCAAAGAGGATGAAAACACAACCAACGTTTTTCTGCAAAAGGATGGAACACTGTTCCTGCTTTATAGAAGAAGCGATTTTGAAACTATGACCAACCAGAGATTTTCCTATGCTTCCGGGATCAACGGGCATTATGAGATCGCTTTAAGTGTCGAAAACTACGCAGCTGTGGATGAAACATATGCCGCTGTAACAGCAGCCGGTGGCAAGCCGGTGATGGCACCAACCACAGAACCGTGGGGCCAGAGAACCTGCTACATTGCAGA
>JAHHSD010000034.1 GCA_020025425.1 Oscillospiraceae bacterium | reverse complement strand
TGCCCCGAGCATTGAAATCAAGGGGACCCCAAAAGACACGGAGTGTCCTTTGGGCTGGGCGACATTATCGAGGCCTTCCTGATGGAGCAGATCGAGGTGTAATCACCGCAGCCATCAAAGCTGAATAGTTTGTAACTCCGGTGGGGCGGGCGGTTTCGCCCACCCCACCTTGTACTTTTTACAGGACAAAAGGGGGAGAACTTTATGAGTCAAGTCACACTGCTGGCCGCAGACCAGCCCCTGCCGCTCTGTGCATCCACAGAAAGCGGCTTGTCTGTGCAGAATTTGGACTACTACCGCCCAGCCGTGGAGGAGCTTGGCCTGGCCATGAAGCCCTTCCAATATGAGCTGGAGCTGGAGGACACCGACTGCGGTGCCCGGCTTCTGGGGGACTATCTGAGAAAACACGGCGCACCCGGAGCCCGGGTGGAGCTGTGGAACCTGTGGGTGGGGGACGTCAATGTGCGGGCCTTCCACCTGGCGGGCCGTCTGGAGGATCTGGACGGCGAAACCCTCCGACAGCTGAGAGAGCGGGAACAGACCTGCATCACCCTGTGCCTGTAAGCAAAAGGCTAAACCGATCAATAGACACACCCGGCCCCCGCCCAAGCCCTTGGAAGCAGAACATCAGGGGGCCAATCAGACAGAAAATGTGAGAAACAGGAGGTATTCCACATGGCAAGCAATCGAATCGGACGGATCAACGAGGAGATCCAGCGCGAGCTGGCCTCCCTGATCCCCAGCGTGAAGGACCCCCGTGTCACCGGCATGATCTCGGTGACTGCGGTGGATACTACTCCCGACCTGCGGTATGCCAAGATCTATGTCAGCATGCTGGACAAGCGGGACTGCACCCAGGTGCTCAAGGGTCTGAAGTCGGCCTCCGGCTGGCTGCGCCGGGAGCTGGGCCGCGCCCTCCAGCTGCGGTACACCCCTGAACTGACCTTTGTGGAGGACGACTCCATCGACCAGGGCGCCCACATCCTGGAGATGCTCCGGGATCCCGAGGTGGTCAAGCCGGCCAACCCGGCCAACGCCGACATCGACCTGGAGGAGGACAAATGAAGGAACTGACCTTTCAGGAGGCGTCTCAGCGCCTGCTGGACCGGGACAACATCCTGATCCTGACCCATGTTCGCCCCGACGGGGACACCATCGGCTGTGCCGCCGCCCTGTGCCGCGCCCTGCGGGAGCAGGGGAAGCGGGCCTTTGTCCTGCCCAACCCGGATATGACCTCCCTGTTCAGCCCCTATCTGGAGGGGCTGCTGTGCGAGGAGAGCTGGGAGCCGGACACTGTGGTGTCGGTGGACATTGCCGCCCGGGACCTCTTTCCCGACAATGCAAAGCAGTATCTGGAGCGGGTGGAGCTGGCCATCGACCACCACCCCTCCCAGGAGTTTTTCGCCAAAGAGACCTGCGTGGACAGTAAGCGGGCCGCCTGCGGCGAGCTGATCTATGACATCATCCGCCAGTGGGGGCCGGTGAGCGTGGAGGCGGCCACCGCCCTCTATGTGGCTGTATCCACCGACTGCGGCTGCTTCGTCTACGGCAACACCAGGGGGGACACCCACCGGGTGGCCGCCGCGCTGATCGACCTGGGGATCCCCCTGGCCCAGCTGAACAAGCGGCACTTCCGCACCAAGAGCCTGGTGCGCATGAAGCTGGAGAGTGCCCTGATCGAGGGGATGGAGGTATACGAGAACGGCAAGACCGCCATCGTGTTCCAGACCCTGGAGCTGATGGAGCGGCTGGGGGCCACCCAGCGGGACGCTGAGGACATCGCCTCCCTGATCGGTCAGCTGGAGGGGGTCACCACCGGCATCACCCTGCGGGAGCTGGAGCCCGGACGGTACAAGCTGTCCGTCCGCACCGATCCCACCGATCTGAACGCCAGCGACGTGTGCGCCGTCCTGGGGGGCGGCGGACATATGGGCGCCGCCGGGGCCACCTACCAGGGAACTGTGGAGGAGACCAAGGCGGCCATCCTGGACGCCATCGCCCAGGTGCGGGCCGCCCGGACCTGATCCCAGAGAGAAAAGGAGATACCCTTATGCCCAATGGCATGATCATTATAGATAAACCCGCCGGCTGGACCAGCATGGATGTATGCGCCAAGCTGCGGGGCATGTTCCGGGAGAAGCGGATCGGCCACGCCGGCACGCTGGACCCCATGGCCACCGGCATCCTGCCGGTGTTCGTGGGCCGTGCCACCCGCGGGGTGGAGTTCACGGAGGAATACGACAAGGAATATGTTGTCGGATTAAAACTTGGTGTTATTACAAATACCCAGGATACCACCGGCGAAGTGCTGGAGGAGCGCCCTGTGACCACGGATCGGGCGGCACTGGAGCAGGTTTTGGAGCAGTTCCGGGGCCCCATTTTGCAGGTCCCCCCCATGTACTCGGCCATCAAGGTGGGCGGAAAAAAGCTCTACGAGCTGGCCCGGAAGGGCCGGGAGGTGGAGCGCAAGCCCCGTCCGGTCACCATCCACGAGATGGAGCTGCTGGAGGGAGATGACAAGGAGAATTACTTGCTCCGTGTTGTCTGCTCTAAGGGAACCTATATGCGCACCCTCTGCCACGATATCGGCCAGGCACTGGGCTGCGGGGGGACCATGTGCTCCCTGCGGCGGACCCGGGTGGGTCCCTTCCGGGAGGGGGTCACGCTGGAGCAGGTCCAGGCGGCCACCGACCGGGGCGAGGCCCTGACTATGCTGGCCGGGGTAGATCTGTGTTTTTCCCAGCTGCCCAGCCTGACCGCCACCGAGGAGCGCTGCACCCGCTTTATCCGCAACGGCACCCCCTATCCCTGCCCGGAGCCCCCGGGCCGCTACCGGGTGTACGACCCGGAGGGGCGCTTTATGATGCTGGGCCAGGTGGAGGAGGGGCGGATGCTCACCGTGAAGAGCTTCTTTGAGGTGGAGCCGGAGCCCAGACCCACGGCCAAAACCAGCAGCGAAAAAGGAGAGGGGAAACAGTGACAAAAGAGAGACGCGTTATCGCCCTGGGCTTTTTTGACGGAGTCCACAACGGCCACGGGGCCCTGCTGAATATGGTGACCAGGCGGGCCAGGGAGCTGGACGCAGTACCCACCGCTTTTACCTTTGACCGACAGCCCGCCGCCGCCATCACCGGGACCAAAGTGCCTCTGCTCACCTGTGTGGAGGATCGGATCTGGCTGATGCGCCGGTATTACGGCATTCAGGAGGTGGTGGTCTCCAACTTTGACGGCATGATGCGCATGGACTGGCAGGATTTTATTGTCAAATACCTGGTGGAGGAGCTGGGTGTGGTCCATGTGGTGGCCGGCCACGACTTCCACTTCGGCTACATGGGCCAGGGCAATCCCCAGCGCCTGAAGGAGAAGTGTGCCCAGCTGGGTGTGGGCTGCGACATTATCGACAAGGTGGAGCAGGACGGGATCACCGTCTCCTCCACCTACATCCGCACCCTGGTGGCCCAGGGCGAGATGGAGCGGGCCCGCCAGTTTTTGGGCCATCCCCACATGCTCAGCGACCAGGTGTGCCACGGCAAGAAGATCGGCGGAGAGAAGCTGGGCTTTCCCACCGTCAATCTGCGGGTACCCGAGAAGGTCATCGTCCCCGCTTTTGGCGTGTACGCCACCAAGGTCTATTTCAAGGACCAGTGCTATTCGGCCGTGACCAACGTGGGGGTCCGCCCCACGGTGGAGGACAACGACGGACGCATCACCGTGGAGGGCTTTATCCTGGACTTTGACGGGGACCTCTACGGCGAGCTGGTGCGGATGGAGTTCTACACCCGTCTGCGGGGCGAGCGGAAGTTTGAATCCTTCCAGGCCCTGTCCGAGGAGATCGGGCGCAATGCCCAGCAGACCCGGGATTATTTTCAGAAGCTGGCGCAAGAGGAGCCGTAAGCACCAGAACCAATCGGAATGATCGAAAGGGAGGAACCAGATGCCACATACCCACCACACGCACTACCGGAATATGTACCCATTTTTCCAGATCTACGCTGCTCTGCTGTTTATCACAGGGGTGCTGATGGACCCGCCGGACCAGGTGCTGGCGGGGCTGCGGGATATCCTGCTGAGTGAGGACAATCTGATTACCGACTACATCCAGGTGGGAGGACTGGGGGCCGCCCTGGTCAACGCAGCCCTGGTGACGCTGGCGTCCATCTGGATCATGAAGCTGTCCGGAGAGCCGCTGAACGGCTACGCCATGGTGCTCATCGGGCTGATGTCCGGATTCTCCCTCTTTGGGAAGAATATCCTGAACATCTGGCCCATCATCCTGGGCACCTGGCTCTACTCCGTGATCTGCCGGGAGCGGTTTGGAAAGTATGTGACAGTGGCCCTGCTGTCCACCGCCCTGGCCCCTATGGTCAGCTATGTGGGCCTGGAAAACGAGTGGGGCAGCCCCGCTCTGGGCCTGATCCTGGGCATGGGCATCGGCTTTATCATGCCGCCTCTGTCCGCCTATACCTATAAGATCCAGAACGGCATGAACCTCTACAACGTGGGCTTTGCCTGCGGCCTGGTGGCCACCATGCTGGTGCCCCTGATGATCTACCTGGGGGCGTCCCCCGCCACCAATTATCACTGGGCCACGGGCTACAACCTCCAGCTGGGCTGTATGCTGACGGTGCTGTGCGTGGTCCTGATCGTGAGCGGCTTCTTCTTCTGCAAGCGGCCCTACTGGGCGGCCTGGGCGGGCTATCGGCGGCTGCTCCACACCACGGGCCGCGCCCCCAGCGACTATCTGCGCCTGTTCGGCTTTGCCCCGGTGCTCATCAACACCGGGATCAACGGCCTGATCGGCATGCTGTGCATCCTGGCGGTGGGGGGAGATCTGAACGGCCCCACCGTGGGCGGCATCCTGACCATCATGGGCTTCTCCGCCTTCGGCAAGCACGCGTGGAACATCATCCCGGTGATGCTGGGCGTGGTGTTCGGCGGCTTTATGATGGACTGGTCCCTGCGGGACGGCGCGGTCCAGCTGGCCTGCCTGTTCTGCACCACCCTGGCCCCCATCTCGGGCTATTTCGGCTGGCCCTTCGGTATGCTGGCCGGCTTTCTCCACGCATCGGTGGTGCTCAGTGCGGGCTCGCCGGTGTCCGGGCTGAACCTGTACAACAACGGCTTTTCCGGCGGTATACTGGCCATTATCCTCTATCCCACCATTTTGGACATTGTGCGCCGCCGCCAGCCTGAGCTGCAAAATGAGGATTACTTCGAGATCATCCACGAGGACAGCAACCAGACCCCGGTGGAGAACGAGGTGGTGGAGCATGTGATCCATCAGGAGGAAGAAAAGCGATAGAACCTGTCCCGCCCCCTTGCGCGGGCGGATAGAATCAGGTACAATACTACCTGCCCGGACCTGAGCCCCAGCGGCTTGGCCCGGAAACCCGCAATTGGAAGATATGGTGAGGATTGAATGGAAAAACTGGTCGTGATATCCATTAAAGGAATACAGGAATTCGACAAGACGGAGCCCGACGTCACCGAGCTGGTCACCCAGGGGTGGCTGAGCCAGGAGGGCCCATACTATGTGCTCTCCTACCAGGAGAGCGAGGTGACCGGGATGGAGGGGACCCAGACCACCTTCCACATCACCCCTGAGCAGGTGACCCTGATGCGGGAGGGCGGCTTCAACTCCCAGATGGTCTTTGAGGAGGGCAGACGCCACCTGTCCATGTATAACACCCCCTTTGGCTCCATGGCCATCGGCGTCCACACCCGCCACCTGCTGGCCGATATGGGCGAGGACGGCGGAAACATGGAGATCGACTACGCCATCGAGATCGACCACTCCATCGCGGGCCGGAACGTGTTTCAGATCAATGTGAAGCCGTCCGAGTCCGACGGGAGCCTGAAGCAGTAACAGGACCCAGACCGCCGCGCCGGCGGTATTTGGGCAGTACGGCACAGTGTCATCCCCGGTGCTCTGCGAAACACCTGCGCCAGCCCCTGACGGAACAGGCTTTTCGCAAGGCCCCGGCCAAGCTGTGCAACGCTGCCCCAGAAATAAATGAAAAAGGTGATTGCAATGTCAAATATGATCCAGGCCGCCCGCGCACAGGTGGCTGAGCTGACCCAGGCCGCATACGAGAAGGCCGCTGCCGCCGGGCTGCTGCCCGCCGGTGCCGAGGTGAAGGCCACCATCGAGATCCCCAAGGATACCTCTCACGGGGACTACGCCTCCTCCTTTGCCATGGCCGGAGCCAAGGCCCTGCACAAGGCCCCCCGGATGATCGCCCAGGCCATCGTGGACAATCTGGAGCTGGAGGGCAGTTATTTCGACAAGGTGGAGATCGCCGGCCCCGGCTTCCTGAACTTCACCCTGGGCAGCAAGTGGTACGGCGAGGTGCTCTCCGCTGTGGAGCGGGAGGGCGAGAACTATGGCGCCAACACCGAGGGCAACGGCGAGAAGGTGATGGTGGAGTTTGTCTCCGCCAATCCCACCGGCCCCATGCACATGGGCAACGCCCGGGGCGGCGTGCTGGGCGACACCCTGGCCAACGTGCTCAAGCGGGACGGCTGCGACACCTGGAAGGAGTTCTACGTCAACGACGCCGGCAACCAGATCAACAAGTTTGCCGTCTCCATCAATGCCCGCTATATGCAGATCATCCTGGGTGAGGAGAATTTCGCCTTCCCCGAGGAGGGCTACCACGGCGACGACATCAAGGAGATGGCCCAGGCCATCTACGACGCCCACGGCGACAGCTGGAAGGATCTGCCCGAGCAGGAGCGGCTGGACAAGATGGCCCAGTACGGCCTGTCCGTCAACATCCCCAAGATGGAGGCCGATCTGAAGCGCTACGGCATCGTGTACGACCAGTGGTTCCTGGAGTCCACCCTGCATAACTCCGGCTATGTGGTGGATACGGTGCAGCTGCTCACCGACAAGGGCTGGACCTATGAGAAGGACGGCGCCCTGTGGCTGGACACCACCAAGCTGCTCAAGGCGAAGTTCATGCGGGAGGGCAAGACCCAGGAGCAGGTGGACAAGCTGGACCTGAAGGACGACGTGCTGCGCCGCGCCAACGGCTTCTACACCTACTTTGCCGCCGACATCGCCTACCACCGCAATAAGCTGGAGGAGCGCGGCTTCGATAAGGTCATCAACGTCTGGGGCGCCGATCACCACGGCCATGTGGCCCGTCTCCAGGCCGCTCTGGACGGACTGGGACTGGACGGCTCCAACCGCCTGGTGGTGGTGCTGATGCAGCTGGTCAACCTGATGCAGGACGGCAAGCCCGTGCGCATGTCCAAGCGCTCCGGCAAGGCCATCGCCCTGCACGATCTGCTGGACGAGGTCAGCGTGGACGCCGCCCGCTACTTCTTCAACTCCCGGGCCGCCACCAGCCCGGTGGACTTTGACCTGGACTTGGCCGTCCGTCAGGACAGCGAGAACCCGGTGTACTATGTCCAGTACGCCCACGCCCGGATCTGCTCCCTGACCGCCCGTCTGAAGGAGGAGGGACAGAGCGTCCCCGCCGCCGACCAGATCGACGCCAAGCTGCTGTCCACCCCCGAGGAGCGGGCCCTCATCAAGGCCCTGTCTCAGCTGCCTGAGGAGATTCACCAGGCCGCCCGGGCCTATGACCCCAGCCGGATCAACCGCTATCTGACTGCGCTGGCCGGTGACTTCCACCGCTTCTACAACGCCTGCCACATCATGGGCGAGGAGCAGAACGTGCTGGCCGCCCGCCTGAAGCTGGCTGACAGCGTCCGCTCCGTCCTGGCCAACGGCCTGGGCCTGCTGGGTGTCAGCGCTCCTGAAAAGATGTAAATACTGCGGTCAAGATCACGCCTTTGGCGTGATTTTGACTTAAGAGGAGGTTTTTCGCGTGGCGGAACAGAACCGCGGCGGTCTGCAAGGCTTCAAGGACAAGCTCCAGGCCAAACGGAACATAATTTTTTACGGGCTGGCAGTGTGTACCCTGTTTCTGGCCCTGGCCAGCTGGGCCCTGCTGCCTGACCAGGTGGGAATGCAGTTTTCACACGGGAAGCTGATGAATTTTGTGGATAAAAATACCGCCATCCTGGCCCATATGGTCCTTGGACTGGGCTTTGGCGGGTTGTTCTGGAGACGGCCCAGAGAGCTGGTCTATCTGATCGCCTCTGTGCTGGGCATCCTGCTGGCTCTGGGTGTGCTGGTGAGCAACCTGGGGCTGGTGTGAGTGAGGGAGCGGCCATGGATCTGAATGAGCTGCGTGCCAGGGTTGCCGGCCGGGAGCCCGGCCTGATGGACGCCACCGCCGGCTATGCCGTCCTGGTCCCCCTGGTGGAGCGGGAGGGGAAATTCCACCTCCTCTACGAGGTCCGCTCCGCCCAGCTGCGCCGTCAGCCCGGCGAGGTCTGTTTTCCCGGCGGACGGATGGAGCGGGGGGAGAGCCCCGAGGCCTGCGCCCTGCGGGAGACCCGGGAGGAGCTGGGCATCAAGCCGGAGGACATCGAGCTGATGGGCCGCCTGGATTTTATCGCCCATCGGGCCAACTTTATCATGTACCCCGTCCTGGCCAGGCTGGACAGCGGGGCGGTGGACCGGCTGACCCTGAATCCGGCCGAGGTGGGGGAGACCTTCCTGGTCCCGGTGGACGAGCTGCTGAGCCGGCCCAGCTGTGAGCTGGACTACGAGCTCAGCCCCGACCTGCCCGAGGATTTCCCCTATCAGCTGCTTGGGATCTCCCGAACCTACCGCTGGGTCAAGGGGCGGGAGAATTTCCCCGTCTACCCCTGGGGGGACAAGACCATCTGGGGGCTGACCGGGCGGATCACCCGGCATCTCCTCTCCCTGATGGAGGAGCGCCCGTGAGCCGGGCGGAGCAGCTGGGGCCCTACACCCTGGAGCTCCCGGAGGGGGTGTTCCCCCTGGGGGGCGACGCCCTGAGCCTGGGTGAGTTTGCCACAGTGAAGCCGGGCTGGCGGGTGTGCGACCTGGGCACGGGCAGCGGTGTGCTGCTCCTGCTGCTGGCCCGGCGGGCGGAGGGCCTGACCCTGTGCGGCGTCGAGCGGGACCCCGGCTCCGCCCAGGCCGCCCGGGACAATCTGGCCCGCAATCAGCTGGCCGGCGAAATCATCACCGGAGATCTGAGGGAGAAGCTGCTGCCCGCCGGTCAGTGGGAGCTGGTGGTGGCAAACCCGCCCTACTTCCCTGTGGGCAGCGGGGCCAGCGGCGGCCCCTTCCGCAGCGAGGAGTTCTGCACCCTGGAGCAGCTGTGCGGGGCGGCGGCCCGGCTGCTGCGCAGCGGGGGACGGTTCGCCCTGTGCCATCGGCCCGAGCGGCTGACCGATCTGCTGTGCGCTCTGCGCACCTCCGGCCTGGAGCCCAAGCGGATGCAGCTTGCCGTCCACAGCCCGGCCCATCCCCCGTACCTGGTCCTGGTGGAGGCGGTGCGCCAGGGCAGACCCGGACTTGAGCTCCTGCCCACCCGGCTGGAGAGAAAAGGAGAATAACACTATGCCTGGAACCTTATATCTGGTCCCCACCCCCATCGGGAATCTGGGGGACATCTCCCCCCGCATGGCCGAGGCCCTGGCCCAAGCCGATTTTATCGCGGCGGAGGACACCCGGGTCTCGGTGAAACTGCTCAACCACCTGGGCATCAAAAAGCAGATGGTGACCTACCACCGGCACAACGCCGACACCAGCGGACAGAGCGTGCTGGAGCGGCTGCTGGCCGGGGAGAACTGCGCCCTGGTCACCGATGCGGGCATGCCTGCGATTTCTGACCCCGGTGAGGATCTGGTGGCCCTGTGCGCCCAGAACGACGTGCGGGTGGAGTGCATCCCCGGCCCCTGTGCCGTGGTCACCGCCCTGGCTGTCTCCGGACAGCCCACCGGCCGCTTCACCTTCGAGGGCTTTCTGGCCATGAACAAGAAAAACCGCCGGGCCCACCTGGAGTCCCTGCGGGGGGAGGAGCGGACCATGATTTTCTACGAGGCCCCCCACAAGCTCCGGGCCACCCTGGAGGACCTGGCGGAGACCTTTGGCCCGGACCGGCCGGTCTCCCTGTGCCGGGAGCTGACCAAGCTCCACGAGGAGGTGTTCCGCACCACCCTGGGGGAGGCCCGGGACCGCTACGCCCAGGAGAACCCCAAGGGGGAATTCGTGCTGGTGGTCCGGGGAGCGGAGCCTGTGGAGGAGGCGGAGGCCACTCTAGAGGACGGTTTGGCCATGGTCGAACGGCTGCGGGCCGAGGGACTGTCCGCCCGGGACGCGGTCAAGCGGGCCGCCAAGGAGCTGGGCCTGTCCCGCAATGAGCTCTACGACTTGGTCATCAGTCAAAAGGAATAAAAAATATGGACGCCGATGGAAATCGGCGTCCATATTTTTTGGAAATAACTCAGTACCATGTATGCAGTGAAACATACAGACTTGGCCATCGCTGGCCGGCAGTCTGCGAGAAATTACTGCTGCTCAAAATCCCGAAGGGCTTTCAGACATTTGGGGCAGATATTTTTTCCGTGGAACATGATCACATCTTTTGCATCGTCGCAGAAGATGCAGGAGGGCTGATATTTTTTTAAGACAATGGAGGCCCCATCCATATAAATCTCGAGTGAGTCCTTCTCTGCGATATCCAACGTACGGCGCAGTTCAATGGGCAGCACAATACGGCCCAATTCGTCAACCTTCCGTACAATTCCGGTAGACTTCAAGTTCACCATTCCTTTCAATGACTTCATTTCCAAAGTAAAAAGATTTCCTTCAGATTTATGGAGTGAATGTAAGTCTCAAATCAACCTAATTATACCTAGAAAGTAATTGTCTGTCAACTCATTATGTGAGTTTAATATGAAAATAGTGTAAAATTTTCTTGAATTTCAAATTTATGACCATAGAAAAGAAAAATAATGTGCGGGGCTGCCCTGTGAAAAATGAAAATACGATATGCCATAATTTTCAAAATTTGAGACAAAATACATGGCGGACCGGCGCTTCGGACAGGACATTTTTTTGCCCGAAGCGAATATACATGGCAGAGAAAAGGGGGAGGTCAAATGACCATGACGATCATCTGGACCGGAATGATAGTCGTTTCGGTTTTATGCGGGCTGGCCACCGGGCGGGGCGGACTGGTCGCGGCCGCGGCCCTGGAGGGCACGCAGGCGGCAGTGGAGCTGTCCCTGTCCATTGCCGGGATGCTGTGTCTCTGGACGGGAGTGATGGAGGTAATGCGCCGGGCCGGCCTGGCCCAGAAGCTGGCCCGGCTGCTGGGACCTGTTCTGGGGAGGTTGTTTCCGTCGGTGCGGCGGGAGAAGGAGATCATGGACAGCATTGCTGCCAACGTGTCCGCCAATCTGCTGGGGCTGGGCAGCGCCGCCACACCGCTGGGGCTGGAGGCCGCACGCAGGATGGAGCGTCTGAGCCCGGGGGTGGCCTCGGACGCCCTGTGCATGATGGTGGTGTGCAACACGGCCTCGATTCAGCTCATCCCCACCACGGTGGCCTCGGTCCGGGCCGCCGCAGGCTGCGCGGCTCCCTTCGATATCCTGCCGGCGGTCTGGCTGGCCTCCGGGCTGTCCGTCTGTGTAGGAATCCTGGCCTGTAAGCTGTGTGCCCGAGTCTGGAGGGAATAGAGATGCTGGAGCTGATGACGTCAATGCTGGTACCGCTGATCCTGGCGGGGGTAGCTCTGTATGCCGCCGCACATCGGGTGGATGTGTACAGCGGGCTGGTGGATGGGGCAGGGGACGGGCTGCGGGTGCTGGTCCACATCGTCCCCTCGTTGATCGGGCTGATGACGGCGGTCTACATGCTGCGGGCCTCAGGGGCGCTGGAGCTGGCGGCCCAGGCCCTGGCCCCGCTTTTGAGCCGGGTGGGTCTGCCCCCTGAGCTGCTGGGGCTGATGCTGGTCCGTCCGGTGAGTGGTTCGGCTGCCCTTGGGGTGGGGGCGGAAGTGATTGGCACCTACGGTCCGGACTCATACCTGGGCCGTGTAGCGGCAGTGATGCTGGGTTCCACGGAAACCACCTTTTACACCATAGCGGTTTACTTTGGCGCGGTGGGGATCACCCGCACGCGGTACGCTGTCCCGGCGGCGCTGTGTGCCGACCTGACCGGTTTTCTGGCAGCTGCCTGGGCGGTACGGCTGCTGTTTGGCGCGGGATGAAAAGAGGCGTGCCCACAGAGTTCTCTGCGGCACGCCTCTTTTCATAAGAAATAAATCGTTGTATCTGACCAAATAAATGGGAATTACATATCCATCTGGATGCTCTCATCCTGAATGGAGAGTCCGTCTTTGGCCAGCATTTGCTCCAGCACCTGGACATCGGCGGTAAGATCCAGAACGTCTCCCTGAAACAGCTGGTCCAGCTGTTTTTCAAAGCCCTCCACCACCTTGGACATCATATTCTCGATCCGATCCATGGCGGCCCGGATATTTTCTCCATCAACATCCTGGGACTCCAGCTGGGCATAGGCACGGAGAATGCGCAGAGTGGCAGGCAGGTAGTAGCTCAAAAAAGTACGCAGCTGGGAGGCCTTGTTGGGATGCTCCTTCTGATAGTCCAGAATCTTACTGGTGATAACACCGATCCGGTCGATCTGCTGGGACATCTTTTCATTGGCAATGGCGTCATTGACTGCCTTGATCTCCGCCAGAATATCGGGCTCCGGCTGGACAGGGGCCTTCGGCTGGGAGGGGGCTTTTTTCTTTTTGGGCTTGGGGCGGATACCTTCGCTGCTCAATACCAACTGATCGTTTCCCCAGTCCAGGTAACCCGCAGAGAAGATGCCAGAGTCGAACATATCCGCCAGATCCTCCCGGACCTTACTGGCGGGGATCCCCATAGCAGAGGCGATATCGGGGATGGATACTACAGTCTGATGGCCGATCATGGATAAGTAGCGCCGGAAGGTTTTTGCCTGCTTGCGCCGGCGCAGACCGGCCCACAGACAGCCGATTCCGCCGCCGGATGCGATCAGCATGGGCAGATTATGGGAAATTTCATACCAGAAGAGCTCAAAGTCGCCCTGAAACAGCCATCTGAACCCCCAGATCAGTTCCTCCAGCGAGGAGCCGATCAGCGGCAGGACAGCCAGTATCGAACCGACGATGATCAGGCGTTTCGCCATACGGTTCATATTTTGAAAAATCGAGTTCTGAGCGCTGTTGACGCCGTTCTGGACCCTGGAGCTCTGGGCGTCGGAGGGGGCGCTGGCTGTGGTCCGGGCGCCGAGGGGGCCTTCCTGGAACTGAGAGGACTGGGAATAATAGGGGTGGCGCCCCTGCTTGGGTTTTGGCCTGACAGAGCCATCCAGAAGCTTCAGTACAATGAGCAGAACTCCCAGGGGAGGGAAGCACATCAGGATGAAGATGGGCAGGAGCCAGCTTTTGAGAGATGAACTGTTGTCGTTGCGGTTTGTGTTGGACATGGGAGAGCCCTCCTAGCGTGGTTAAGCATTGACCTTGCACCTATCATACAGCAGTAAAAGGAAAATGTAAACGGAAATTCAACGTATTTTATTCACATTCTATCATGTATCGAGAAGCAATGTAACTCTTCTGTAATTACAAAAGATGGAACAGATGCTATAATACAAAAAGCATAACACTGTCCCGGACAGGGTGATTGGTCCGGAAACGGGCAGCCAAGCAAAATTTTTATCCCGAGCTGTCTGCAATGTTATAAAAGGATGGAAGAGAAATGGCTGGAACGAGAGAGATGAAGCAACCGCATGGAAAAAAGACAGGAGCGATTGTTGCAGGCGTGACCTTGACAGCAGTGGTGGGACTTTATGTGGGACTGTGTGCCTGGGTTGGACACAGTGAGCATATTATGCCGAATGTCAGTGTGGCAGGGGTGGATGTATCCGGAATGACGGTGGACCAGGCCAGGAGCGCCCTGGAGAAGATGATCGCCGACCGCGGCAATGAGATTGCCGTTTCCCTGGTCTGCCAGGGCTGGGAGGGACAGATCAGCGCCGCCGAGCTGGGGACGGACTGGGGCATGATGGCCCAGACGGCCTATGCGCAGGGTCGGGGGAGCTTTCTGACCAACGGGTTCCACCAGCTGGCCCACATGCTGGGGCAGGAGAGCAGCGTGATGCTGCCCCGAAGCGGCAGTGAGCCGGTGCTGGACAGCCGCCTGGCGGAGGCCGAGCGGGCCGTTGCGGAGCAGATGGCCCATCCCGGCTGGGAGATTTCCGGTGAAAATCTGATCATCCACAAGGGGACCACCGGCATGATGCTGGAGACCGAGTCGGTCTATCCCGCCGTAATGGACGCCTTTGACCAGGCGTTCCAATCCGACGAAAAGCCCGCGGCCGTAGAGATCCCCGTGGTCAAGGATGGATCGCTCAACTTTGATGCTCTGTATGCCCAGGTCCATGTGGAGCCGCAGGACGCAGTCATGGACCCGGAGACCCACAAGATCAGCGACCATGTGGTGGGTGTGAGCTTTGACCGCGCCGCCGCCCAGACCGCCTATGATCGGGCCGGGGACGGGGAGACCATCCAGGTCCCCTTGCAGATGACCCAGCCCAAGGAGACGCGGGAGAGCCTGGAGGCCAAGCTGTACAAGAACCTGCTGGGCGAGGCTACCAGCCGTGTGGGCGGGTCTGCTAACCGGAAGCATAATGTGAAGCTGTCCGCCGAGGCCTGCAATAACATTATCCTGCTGCCCGGTGATGTGTTCTCCTATAACGGCGTCACCGGCAGCCGCAGCGCAGGCAAGGGCTATTTGTCCGCACCCGTCTACTCGGGCGGCGCCTCGGTGGATGAGGTGGGCGGCGGCATCTGCCAGACCTCCTCCACCCTCTATTATGCCGTGCTCCATACTACGCTGGAAGTGGTAGAGCGCCACAGCCACATGTATGCGGTGGGCTATGTACCCGACGGCATGGACGCAACCGTCTATTACGGTGCCAGCGACTTCAAGTTCCGAAACAATACCAAGTATCCCATGAAAATCGTGACCCAGAGCTATGACAAGGGAGGCGAGCGCTTCCTCACCGTCAAGCTGTACGGTACCAGTGAGAACGGCCGTTATGCCGTCCCCGAGCGGACCCGCTTCGACTATGTGGAGCCTACGGTGAAATATGTGGCGGATCCCGCTGTGCCGAGAGGGACCTATCGGGTCGATCGGAAACAGAACCCCTATACGGGACGCAGCGCCCAGACCTATCGCTATATCTATGAGAAGGACGGCACTCTGGTGGAGAAGCAGAATATGGGTGTGAGCCGCTATAAGATGCGGCCTGAGACCCGCTTCTACAATCCCCAGGACGGCGATCCCGCCACCTGGCCCAATGGTGTACCGCCGGTGGCTCCTCTGCCCACGCCGCCTGCACCTCCCACGCCCCCTGTGGTGCCGGATCTGCCCCCTGTGGTGCCCGACCTTCCCCCGGTCACACCGGATCTGCCCCCAGTCATACCCAATCAGCCCACCGTGAAGCCGGATCTGCCCCCTGTGGTCCCCGAGATTCCGCCCACGGATCAGAGCGGATCGCTGGACGATCAGCAGCCCCCCGACGGCTACGGGCTTCGGGACCCCGCGTAAGGAGCGAAAAACATGTTTCATGGATTTACACAGGGCAGTGTGGATTTCCTCTGGGGAATCCGATTCAACAATGAGAGAAGCTGGTTTTTGGCCCACAAGCAGGAGTATCTGGATCTGCTGGCTGGCCCAATGGGGGAGCTGGCCCGGGAGACCAGAGAGACCATGGCGGAGCGCCGCCCGGAGCTGACCCTGGATCTGCACCTCTCCCGAATCTACCGGGATGCACGGCGGCTCCACGGGCGGGGACCCTATAAGGATCACCTCTGGTTTTCCCTCCACCCGCCCCGGGACGCGCAGAGCGGCCAGCCGGTGCCCTGTTTCTACTTCGAGCTGGCCCCAGAGTACCACGGCATGGGGATGGGGTTCCACAGCGCTACTCCGGCCACTATGGCCAAGTTCCGGGCCCGGATCGACCGGGACCCGGCCCCCTTGGAGAAGCTGGCGCGGAACCTGGAAAAGCAGGATCGCTTTGTGCTGGATGGTGAATCCTATGTCCGCCCCAAAGGGGACCCGGGCCCCCTGCTGGCCCCCTGGTACAACCGCAAGTGGATCTCCATCCGCTGGGAGCGCAACTGCGAGGGCAGTCTGTTCACGCCGGCTCTGGCCGGTGAGATCGCAGAGGGCTTCTCGTTCCTGGTTCCATACTATCAGTACTTTGCCTCTCTGGCCGGGGAGGCCGACCCCCTGTAAGCAGCTTGGAAAGCCCCTCCGATTTAAGTCGGAGGGGCTTGTTTTATGATGCGGGTCCGGTCTGTGACAGGTGAAAAGAGTTTTCAGCATAAATAGAGAAAGAATGTTAGTTTCATACAAAATCACTTGACAAAAATGGGCTTAAGTAGTATATTGTAGACAGAACAGAAAGGGTGAGTCCAATGTACAGATAAACCCAATCCGTCAGATGTCAAACCTTCAATCGATGCAAAAACAGCACACGCCAAATCTGTTTATGGTGTGAGAAAGTACAGTGGATTACGAGGATGGCTGAACAGCCATCAAACGGACACCCTTTCTAGCGAATGAATATATAGGCATCTGATAACCCACAAACCACAGTGAGACAGGAGCAGAAGAGACAGAGCGTTTCAACACACAGGGACCTCATGTACGAGGAGACGCCGATAATCGGGCGCACAGAGTGAAGCGATGTGAAACATGGTTCTGGAAACTGCAGGATGAATCATCGTGGAAGTGGCAGCTTGCAGAAAGAGAGGTAAACAATTGATGCTAGATACCAAGAACCACCAGAAATGACCCTTGACTGAGAATGTTTTGAAAGAAACACGGTCAAGGGTCATTTCTTTTATCAATCATTTGAACTGCTGAACTGTCTGAGGGCAGTTTTTTTGTTGTCTATTTGAACCGGAAAAGAATCAATGGGCCGCCAGGAAGAGGCGGCCCATTTTGATTATCTGCGGTATGTATGAGTGATCTCCCGGAGCTTTCCGGAGACATAGGGGTTGAAGGCCTCGGCCCGGACCCGCCAGGACCAGTTGTGGGGGCCCATGGAGCCGGGCAGATTCATGCGGGCGTCGCCGCCCAGACCCAGCACGTCCTGCATGGGGGCGATGGCCAGGCGGCTGCCGGAGGCCCAGGCCCCGGCCAGAACCCCCCAGCCCAGCCCCTCGTCCTCCCGCAGGCGGAGATAGCTGCGGGCAAACATGGCGGACTCGGGATCGGCCTCGTCGGTGAGCCACTGGAGGAAGGTGGGGGTGTCGTGGGTGCCGGTGTAGACCACCGAGTCCCGCTGACAGTTGTGAGGCAGGTAGGCGCTCTCCCCCTTTGGGTCAAAGGCGAACACCATCACCTTCATGCCCGGGATGCCGCAGGTGCGGACGAAGTGCAGGGCATCCGCGTCCAGGTCGCCCAGGTCCTCGGCAATCAGCTCCAGCTTGGGCTGTGCCTTCTGGATGGCGTCGAGCAGCTCCATGCCGGGCCCCTTCTCCCAGTGGCCCTCCCGGGCAGTCTCCGCCTGGGCGGGGACAGACCAGTAGGTGTGGAAGGCGCGGAAGTGGTCGATGCGCACCGCGTCATAGAGCTGGGCGCACCAGTCCAGGCGCTCCAGCCAGAAGTTGAACACAGCGTCCTTGTTTCCGTCCCAGTTGTAGAGCGGATTGCCCCACAGCTGGCCCTCGGCGGTAAAGGCGTCGGGGGGAACTCCGGCCACAGAGGAGGGCCGTCCCTCCTGATCCAGCTGGAACAGCTCGGGGTGGTTCCGGACCTCCACACTGTCGGCGGACAGATAGAAGGGGATATCGCCCATGATTCGGACGCCCCGCTTGTTGGCGTACTTTTTCAGCGCGAACCACTGGCGGTAGAAGGTGATCTGGAGGAAGATGTGGAAATTGATCTCCTCCTGGGTGGGGGCGGGGGCGTCCTGGGGCCATTCCCAAAAGGGAAGCTGATAGCGGTCGTGAAGGGCGGCAAATCTGGAGTAATCCTTCAGCCAGGGCAGCTTCGGGATGTCCCCCACAAAGTATTGTTCCTTGGCGCGGGACCAGGCTGTGTGCAGCAGGGGCATGCGGGTCTGAGCCAGGTGCCCATAGTCCACCCGGTCCGGATCGGACCACTGGGCGGTCTGGAGCTCCTGGGGGGTGAGCAGGCCCTCGGCGGCCAGCTCATCCAGATCAATGAAATATGGGTTGCCCGAGAAGGCAGAGGGGGACATGTAGGGGGAGGCTCCGTCTCCCGGCGGGACCAGGGGCAGGATCTGCCAATAATGCTGGCCAGCGGCAGCCAGAAAGTCCACAAATTTTCGGGCGGGGGCCCCCAGAGAGCCGATGCCGTAGGGGCCGGGCAGGGAAGAAACGGAGAGCAGGATGCCGCTGGAGCGATTGTCGTTCATGGTGAATTCCTCCTGAGAATATGCGCAAACCCGCATTTTTTGGGGTACAATCTGCGGGCGGCTGGGATCAGCTGGGGTCATAAATGATCCTTCGTCACAGTTTATTAAAAAATATTATAGCATATTCTCTATAAAAATCAAGCAAGAGGAGGTCGATTATGGTGAAAGTGTCGAATCCTGGGGGGCCTGTACCTGGGGGAGGAGCGTTTCCCCCTCAACGGACAGAGCCAGTTTCTGCCCGGAGGAGATCTGCCCGGACAGGAGCAGATCGGCAGCCGGGTCCTCCACCTGGGCGGAGATCTGGCGGCGGAGGGGGCGGGCCCCGCCCGGCTCCTTCAGGGCCTGACGGGCCAGCAGGGCGGGGACGTCCTGGCCCCACTCCAGGGCGACCTCCATGTCAGCCAGGCGCTGACCGGTCTGCTCCAGAAGCTGCTGGGCAATTTTGCACAAAGTCTCCTGGCTCAGGGGATGAAAGACCAGTGCGCCGTCCAGACGGCCCATAAATTCGGGCGGGAAGGCCGCCTTGGCCTCGGCCAGCACCGCCTGCTCGGCGCTGCGCTGGGCCTGGGCCCCATCGGAAAAACCCAGGGGCTGGCGGGAGGAGAAGTGCTTGGCCCCCAGATTGGAGGTCATAATGAGGACGGTGTTGCGAAAATCCACCCGGTGGCCCTGGGAGTCGGTGAGTACGCCCTCCTCCATCACCTGGAGCAGCAGGTTCCAGATGTCCCGGTGGGCCTTCTCCAGCTCGTCCAGCAGGACCACCGACCAGGGATGCCGACGTACAGTTTCAGTGAGCTGACCGCCCTCGTCGTGGCCCACATAGCCGGGCGGGGCGCCGATGAGCCGGGAGACCGCGTGGGACTCCATATATTCTGACATATCAAAGCGGATCAGGGCCTCCTGGGTTCCGAAGAGGGTCTGGGCCAGGGCCCGGCACAGCTGGGTCTTGCCCACCCCGCTGGGGCCCATCAGCAGGAAACAGCCCACTGGACGGTTCGGGTCCTTCAAGCCGAGACGGCCCCGGCGGATGGAGCGGGCCACAGTGGCCACCGCAGCGTCCTGGCCCAAAACGGCTTTGCGCAGATCGGATTCCAGAGAACACAGGGCCTGCCGGTCGCTCTCGTTCGGATCGGTGATGGGGATGCCCGTCCACTGGGACAGCACCTGACGGATGTGGGCCGGGGTCACGCTGTTCCCGCCCTGGCGGTCCATCCAGGCCTGCCGCCCCTGCTCCAGCTGGCGGTGGAAACAGTCCGCAGCGTCCCGGTAGGCGGCGGCCTGCTCGAAGTTTCGGGTCCGGATGGCCCGGTCCAGGTGGACCCGGGCCTGCTTCTCCCGCTGGGCCAGCTGCTGGAGCTCAGGGGGGAGGGTGTGACCGGCCAGGCGGGCCTGGGATGCCGCCTCGTCCATCAGGTCGATGGCCTTGTCCGGCCAAAAGCGCTGGGGGAGGTAGCGGTGGGACAGATCCACGGCGGCCTCCAGGGCCTGGTCGGAGATGGCCAGCTGGTGGTGGGCCTCGTAGCGGGCCCGCAGCCCCCGCAGGATGGCCAGGGTCTGGTCCCGGTCGGGCTCCTGCACGGTGATGGGCTGGAACCGCCGCTCCAGAGCGGCATCCTTTTCGATATAGCGCCGGTACTCATCCAGGGTAGTGGCCCCGATGACCTGGAGCTCGCCGCGGCTGAGGGCGGGCTTCAGGATGTTGGCCGCGTCGATGGCGCCCTCGGCGGAACCGGCGCCCACAATGGTGTGCAGCTCGTCAATGAAGATGATGACGTTGCCGGCCCGGCGGATCTCCTGGAGCACATGCTTGAGCTTGTCCTCAAATTCGCCCCGGTACTTGGTGCCGGCTACCATGGAGGACAGGTCCAGGGCGCACACCCGCCGCCCCTGGAGATGGGCCGGGGCCGTACCGGAAGCAATGGCCAGGGCCAGGGCCTCGGCCACAGCGGTTTTGCCCACGCCGGGCTCGCCGATGAGAACGGGGTTGTTTTTGGTGCGGCGGGACAGAATCTGGATCACCCGATGGAGCTCCGTTTCCCGCCCGATCACAGGGTCCAGCTTGCCCTCCAGGGCCATGCGGGTCAGGTCCCGTGAGCACTGGTCCAGCTGCTTCGTGTTGGGGTCGGAGGCGGGACGCTCGTTCTCACGGGGGCGGGGACGGATGGGGGAGACGTTCTCCCCGCCCAGAAAAGCCGTGACCACCTGGGTCAGGACGGCGGTATTCCCGCCCCGGTCCTGGATCAGGCGGCAGGCGCCGCAGTCCGGGTCGTGGAGCAGGCCCAGCAGCAGGGTCTCGGTGGTGACCTCAGGCTGCCTGAGCCGCTGGCTCTCGGCGGCGGCAAACTGGATGGCCCGGCAGCAGCGGGGGGTCAGCCCCTGGT
>JAHHSD010000033.1 GCA_020025425.1 Oscillospiraceae bacterium | reverse complement strand
CAGGAGTTCATGATCATGCCTGTCTCCGCCCCCAGCTTCCGCGAGGCTCTGCGCCGCTGCGCTGAGGTTTTCCACACCCTGAAGACCGTCCTGAAGGAGAACGGCACTCCCGCCACCGGTGTGGGTGACGAGGGCGGCTACGCTCCCAACCTGAAGAAGGATGAGGACGCACTGAAGGTCATCGTGGCCGCGATTGAGAAGGCCGGCTACAAGCCCGGCGAGGACTTCATGATCGCCATTGACGCCGCCTCCTCCGAGTGGTGGAACGAGGACGAGAAGTGCTATATCCAGCCCAAGTCCGGCAAGAAGCTGACCCAGCAGCAGCTGGTCAACATGTGGAAGAAGTTCGTTGACACCTATCCCATCATCTCCCTGGAGGACGGCATGGCCGAGACCGACTGGGAGGGCTGGGCTATGCTGACCAAGGCCATTGGCGCCAAGGTCCAGCTGGTTGGCGACGACCTGTTCGTCACCAACGTGGAGCGCCTGTCCACCGGTATCGAGAAGAAGGTGGCCAACTCCATCCTGATCAAGGTCAACCAGATCGGCACCCTGACCGAGACCCTGGACGCCATCCAGATGGCCAACCGCGCCGGCTACACCGCCATCGTGTCCCACCGCTCCGGCGAGACCGAGGACGCCACCATCGCCGACATCGCTGTGGCCACCAACGCCGGCCAGATCAAGACCGGTGCCCCCAGCCGTACCGACCGCGTGGCCAAGTACAACCAGCTGCTGCGCATCGAGGAGGAGCTGGACGAGGTCGCCGAGTATCCCGGCATGAAGGCTTTCTTCAGCCTGCGCTGAGTTTCTGAACCGCACAACACCCCGGGCCGCGTAAGGCGGAGCGGGTGAAAGGAACCCCCCGGCCGATCCCGCAGAAGCGGGATCGGCCGGGGGGTTCCACTGTATTTCGGATTTTGTGGAAGGTCAGCCCATTTGTTTCAGGAGCCCTGACAGATGGTGATGGCCTTCTGGTGGTTTTGCAGCTCATTGACTGTGCTGCTGCCGCCGTATTCCCCGTCCAGGGTCCAGGGGATGGGCTGCTCGCTGGTGAATTTCAGGTGTGAGGCCTGGAAGGTGAGCACGGCGCTGCCCTCCACGGGAACCTGGCGGAGCAGAGTTTGGAGACCGGCTCCAAGCTCCATGACATTGACTGGACGCTTGATCAGGATGACCTCAAACAGGCCGTCATCCAGCACCACATGCTTGGCCGGGACGGCCTTCAGACCGCCCACAGACAGGGTGTTGCACACCATGCCGTAGTAGAAGTCGCCCTCCAGCTCCTGCCCGTCGTACTCCACCTTGAGGTGGTAGGGGGTGATGGTGGGGATGGAGGCAATGCCGGCGATGATGTAGGCCAGGTGGCCGAAGGCGTTCTTCATCTCCTGGGGGGTGTCGTAGGCCACGGCGGTGAAGGCTCCGAAGGCGGCTACATAAACAAAGGAATTTCCGTTCAGGGTCCCGATGTCCCAGAGACGGGGGATCCCGCCCCCCGCAGCCACGGCGGCCGCACAGGCGGTGTCCTTGGGCAGGTGGAGGGTAGCGGCACAGTCGTTGGTGGAGCCCACGGGGACATAGCCCAGCACAGGGGGATTCTCAAGCGCCATCAGGCCGGCCACCGTCTCGCTGAGGGTGCCGTCGCCCCCGGCACAGACCACGCGGTCATAGCCGGGTCCCAGCTCTTGGGCAATTTTAGAGGCGTCGCCCCGGTTCTGAGTGGGATATACGGTGACCAGATAGCCCGCCTTGGTAAAGACGTCCAAAATCTTGGCCAGATCACTGGTGATTCGGCCTTTTCCTGAGATAGGATTATAGATAAAAAGCAGGGACTGCACAGAATTTCCCTCCAGATCTAATTCGTTAATAGTACTATTATAGAAATGCCTGGAAAAAAATCAAGTGGAATCTGTGAACCTTTTGGAGGAATCAGGCGGAACTTGCGTGAAACGGAAAGAACGGATAGAATAAAGAGAAACGGAGAGAATGTGGGTACCTGAAAAAAGGAGGATAACATGGATCGAGTTGTTTTGATTACCGGAGGCTCCCGGGGGATCGGCGCGGAGACCGCGCGGCTGTTCGCCCGGAGGGGCTGGACGGTGGGCATCAACTATTGCAGCTCCGGCCAGGCGGCGGAGGAGCTGACGGCGGAGATCGTTCAAAGGGGTGGAAAGGCCGCGGCCCTGCACGGGGATGTGTCTGATCCGGCCCAGGCGGCAGAGCTGGTGGCCCGCGCGGAGCGGGAGCTGGGCCCCCTGGAGGCGGTGGTGTGCAATGCAGGTGTGGCCCTCCCCCAGCAGCTGCTCACCGACACTACGGATGAACAGTGGCGAAAGGTGATGGGCGTGGATCTGGACGGGATTTTCTATGTCCTGCGGGCCGCCGTTCCCGGCATGGTCCGCCGCCAGAAGGGGAGCATCGTCACCGTGTCCTCCATGTGGGGGGTGACCGGCGGCTCCTGTGAGGTGCCCTATTCCGCGGCCAAGGCCGGTGTGATCGGTCTGACCAAGGCGCTGGCCAAGGAGCTGGGGCCCTCTAAGATTCGGGTGAACTGCGTGGCTCCCGGTGTCATCGACACCGAGATGAACGGGAACCTGGGCCCCGAGGACCTGGCCGCCCTGGCCGAGGAGACCCCTCTGGGCCGGATCGGCCAAGGAGAGGAGGTGGCCCGGAGCATTTATTTCCTGGCGGGGGAGGAGTCCTCGTTTGTGAGCGGCCAGGTACTCCAGGTGGACGGCGGAATCGCCATTTGAGAAATCGTATGCGGCGGACAGGCCGCTGAGAACAGGTGGGATCGGAAAACCGGTCCCACCTTGTTTTTTGTTCAAAGGGGGGAAAAACAGGGGACATGATTGCGTATAAAATGAAGAGTGTGTATAATAGGGGGGACTGTAACAGGCGGCAGGCCAGAGCCTGGGGGAGGGGGAGCGGTCAGAGCTGCCCTTCCAGCTCAGACCGCCTTGACAGGTGGACTGTCCATACATCATATCAAGAGGAAAAGGCAGGTGCAGGGGATGAGAAGAAGTAAACAGAGGATCGAAACTTATAAGGGTCGCTCCACAGCCAACGACAAGCTGCGCGTGGTGGCGATGGCACTGCTGCTGCTGGTGATACTGGCGCTGGCGGCCCTGTTTTGGGGACAGGAGTATCTGGTTTATACCGACAACGGGCTTCGGCTGGAGCTGCCCTTCTTCCAGCGGGAGAAGCCGGAGGAGGAGCCGCTGGACCCCGACAAGCTGGAGGTGGTCCTAGAGGAGGGCCAGGAGGGCAAGCCCAAGCCCCAGACCGAGCAGCCGCTGCGCACCATTGAGGTCCCCCTGGAGGCCGTGCTCAACGGGACAGCGGCGGAGCTGGCCGCCCAGCAGGGGGCCAACGGGATCGTGCTGGACATGAAAAACGACCAGGGCGGACTGGGGTACACCTCCCAGCAGCCGCTGGCCCTGGAGATGGGCAGCGGGACCCGGGAGCCCGGCCTGGACCAGAAGCTGCGGGAGCTGGCAGATGGGGATCTCTACCTGACGGCCCGGATCTCCTGCTTCCGGGATCACTGTGTGGGGGAGAAGAAGGCGTGCGCCATCGAGACAAACCCGGGCCGCCGCTGGTATGACGAGGAGGGGGTGCGCTGGATCAGCCCCGCCAGCCCCCAGGTCCAGGACTACCTCATTGGCGTGATGAGTGAGCTGTCCCAGCTTGGCTTTGATGAGATTTTGTTGGACAACTGGGGTTATCCCACATCCCAGCAGGGCAAGCTGGAGTATATTAAGCGGGGCCCTGGCTACGACCCCAAGGCCCTGGATGTGGTGATCCACGACTTTTTGACCAGGGCGGAGGCTGCCCTGGCGGAGAGCGGGACCAGACTGTCCGTCCGGATCTCCCCCGACACCCTGGCCGGCGGACACCCGGAGAGCGGCATGAAGGTACAGGCGCTGGCCGGCAGCGAGGGACGGATCTGGCTCAGTGCGGCGGCAGAAAACGCCCTCGGTCTGCTTCAGCAGGCCGGCCTGGAGGAGGGCGGAAAGCGGCTGGTGGAGCCGGTGAGCGCCCTGGATGCAGCCCGTCAGACAGGCCAGGTTCTGCGGCCCCCCGTTTAATTCTTTGACACAGCAGGGGGGGTCTGTCAGAAAAAAACAGGGGGATCCATTGACATAAGGGACAGAGTGGAAAATTTACAACTTGATTTCTTGGTTAAAGTAACCTACAATATAGCTATGTACCGACCGTGTGAATGGAGGGGTGGAAGAGCATTCCGCGTTCGCATCATACGGCCGGTCATATCATACCCCTTGCTAATGAACAGAAAGGCGGTGAAGGAACGTGGCAATGGATGCCATCAAACAGGTGACCCAGATCGAACAGGACTCCCAGAAACGTCGGGACGCTGCCGCGGCAGCAGGAAAACAGGCGGTGGCGGAGGCTCAGAAGGCGGCGCGAAGGCTGCTGGCTGAGACCCGCCAGGAGGCGGAAAGTCAGGTTCGGCAGATGATGCAGCAGGCAGAGGAGCAGGCTGCCGAGGAGACACGGAAGGCTATGGCAGAAGGTGAGCTCGCCTGTGAGAAATTAAAGGAGGAAGCCAGAACGCGGCTGGAGGACGCCGCGGCACGGATCGTGGAAAAGGTTGTGAAGGACTAATGGCAATCGTCAAAATGAAGCATCTGCGTCTGGTGGCAATGCGGGAGGACCGAGAGGAACTGCTGCACCTGCTCCAGCGTATGGGCTGCGTGGAGATCGATGAGCCGCGTGTGGATGAGACGGACCCCCTTGTGGCCGAGCTGACCCGCCCCGACGGGGAGGGATTGGCCGCCGCAGAGGAGCGGCACAGCGCCGGTGAACAGGCGCTGACCATCCTCAACCGATACGCCCCCAAGAAGGGCGGTCTGCTTCAGGGACGGCCGACACTGACGGAAGCGGAGCTGTTTGAAGCGCAGAGCTGTGCGCAGGCCAGACAGACCGTGGAGTCCATCAACGAGACACAGCGGGACATCGCCATTCTCCAGGCGCAGCGGACCAAGCTGCTGGGACAGCAGGAGGTCCTGGCCCCCTGGCTGCCTCTGGACCTGCCCCTGGACACCCAGTCCACCCGGGATGTGGTCATCCAGCTGGGCACTCTGCCGGCCTCGGTGGACCTCCAGGCCCTGGAGGGAGAGCTGCGGACGGTGAGTGAGCTGGCACAGCTGACCCTGTCCAGCAGCAGCCGGGAGTACCACTATCTGCTGCTGATGTGCCACGTCAGCGCGGAGGACGCGGTCATGGAGCTGCTGAAGGACCGGGGCTGGTCCCGGGCCAACCTGCGGGACTGGACGGGCACCGCCGCCGAGAATCAGGCGGTGATCGACCAGCACCTTGGCGAGATTGCGGAGAAGCTGAAGGAGTCGGAGACCTATCTGACCCAGCAGGGACCGAGCCGGGAGAGCGTCTGCCAGGACATCGACCGGGCGGCCGTGGACGTGGAGCGGGAATCCGCCCGGGGCCGTCTGCTGGAGACCAGACAGACCTTCCTGATGGAGGGCTGGGTCCTGGCGGAGAGCTGGGAGAAGCTCCAGGTGGAGCTGGAACGATACCCCTGCGCATTCCAGGCGGAGGACCCGGAGAAGGAGGAGTACGCCGAGGTGCCGGTCAAGCTGAAAAACAACTGGCTGACCAGGCCCATGAACATGATCACCGAGATGTACTCCCTGCCGGCCTACGGGTCCCTGGACCCCAACCCCCTGATGGCCCCCTTCTTCATCCTGTTTTACGGAATTATGATGGCGGACATGGGATACGGCCTGCTGATGATGATTGCCTCGCTGGTGGTCATCAAGCGGACCAAGCCCAAGGGGCCGTCCACCCGCCACCTCTTCCCGCTGCTGGGACTGTGCGGCGCCAGCACCTTCCTGGTGGGCATGATGACGGGCAGCTTCTTTGGAGACATGATCCCGCAGATCGCAATGATGTGTGATCCCAACACCTCATTGACCAGTCTGCCCCACCTGTTCACCCCCCTGGACGACGCCCTTGCGATTCTGATGGGCTCCCTGGTCCTGGGTGTGGTGCAGATCCTCACCGGCATGACGGTGAGCTTCGTCCGGCAGATCCGGGACGGACAGACCATGGATGCCCTGTGCAACGAGGGCGCCTGGTTCGGCGTGTTCCTGTCTATCGGCGTGGGCGCGGCGCTGGGCTATGCCAAGTACGGCGTGATCGCGGCGCTGGTCATCCTGGCCCTTACCCAGGGCCACGGCAAGACGGGCATCATGGGCAAGCTGCTGGGCATTGGCGGCTCGCTGTACAACAACATCACCGGGTATTTCAGTGATATCCTGTCCTACTCCCGTCTGATGGCCCTGATGCTGGCCGGCTCTGTCATCGCCATGGTGTTCAACACCCTGGGCGCCATCACCGGAAACGTATTTTTCTTTATCCTGATCTCTATGGTGGGCAATGTCCTGAACTTTGCCCTGAACCTGTTGGGCTGCTTTGTCCACGATATGCGTCTGCAATGCCTGGAGTATTTTGGAAGATTCTACCAGGACGGCGGCAAGCCCTTCAAGCCTGTGGAGATGAATACGACCTATGTAGATATCAAACCACAAATTTAAGGAGGAAATATGGAAATGATGGATATGCAAGCTATGGTAGAAATGTCGCAGGGACTCACCTTCCTGGGCAGCATTGGCGGTTTGGCACTGGCGCTGCTGGGCGCCGGTCTGGCAGTTGGACTGAGCTGTGTGGGCTCCGCAAAGGGTACCGGCATCGCCGGCGAGGCCGGTACCGGCCTGCTGTGCGAGGACCCCTCCAAATCCGGTAAGGTCATGGTGCTTCAGCTTTTGCCCGGTACCCAGGGCCTGTACGGCCTGGTGGTCTGGTTCTTCGCCCTGTATCAGATGGGCATGCTGGGCGGCGACGTCTCTCTGACCGTGTCCCAGGGCATGCAGTACTTTGCCGCCTGCATGCCTATGGCCATCGGCGGCCTGCTGTCCGCCATCGCCCAGGGCCGCGTGGCTGCTGGCTCCATCAACATTCTGGCCAAGAAGCCCGATGACTGGTCCAAGGGCCTGATCCTCTGCGGTATCGTAGAGTTCTACGCGATCCTGTCTCTGCTGGCCTCCATGCTGATGCTGCTGTGGATCTGATCCCGACAGGAAGGGGATTACTGCTATGAATGGAATCGACAAGATCACGGCCAAGATCAACGCGGACATGGACCAGGAGATCGCCCAGCTGCAGGAGAAGAGCCGGCAGCAGTGCGAGACCATCCAGGCCGACGGCCGCGCTCAGGCCCAGCAGATCCAGGAGGAGATCCTGCGCCGGGGCCGCAAGGCGTCCGCCGAGCGGCTGGAGCGCCTGAAGTCCGCCGCCCAGATGGAGACCCGCAAGCAGCGCCTGGCTGCCAAGCAGGAGGTGGTGGGCGAGGCCTTCGACCTGGCTTTGGAGAAGCTGTGCTCTCTGCCAGAGGAGGAATACATCGCCCTGCTGACCAGCCTGGCCCTGAGGGCCAGCACCACCGGCCGGGAGAAGCTGATCTTCTCCCAGAAGGACCGCGCCCAGATCGGCAAGAAGGTGGTTGTGGCCGCCAACGACGCCCTGGTCAAGCAGGTCAGCCCAGAGCTGCCCGGCTCGATCAGTGAATCCAAGGTGGGCGCTTTCCTGGGCAAGGTGGTCAACAGCACCACCGCTATCGTCACCGGAACGGGACTGCTCACCCTGAGTGAGGAGACCCGGGACATCAAGGGCGGCTTCATTATGGTGGATGGCAGCGTGGAGATCAACTGCTCCTTCGAAATGCTCATCCGCCTTCAGCGGGAGAAATTGGAAAAGGAAGTGGCCCAGCTCCTCTTCCCCTGAAAGAGCTGGACCCCAGTTTGGGAATAGTGAGGAGGGATACCTTGTCCCACCGAAAGGATACAGATTATCTGTCCATCTCCGCCCGGATCCACGCCATGGAGACGCGGATGCTCACCAAGGAGCGGATGGAGCGGATGATCGATGCAAAAGATAACAGTGAAGTTGTAAAGGTGCTGGAGGAGTGCGGCTACGGTGAGCCGTCCGGTATGGACAAGCGGAGCCTGGAGGAGATGCTGGCCAGGGCCCGGGAGACTGCCTTCCGGGAGATCGGAGGGGCTGCGCCCGACCGGGGACTGACCGCCGTGTTCCAGCTGCGCTACGACTACCACAACGCCAAGGTGCTGGTGAAGGCCCAGCTGCGGGGGACGGACCCCGGACCCCTGCTGCTCTCCGGCGGACGCTATGACCCGGAGAAGCTGCTGGCGGGCTGGGAGCGGGATGAGCTGAGCGAGTGCAGCCAGACCTACCGCTTCGCCATCCAGGAGGCCAGACAGGTGCTGGCCGATACCAAGGACGCCCAGCAGGCGGACCTGGTGCTGGACCGGGCCTGCTACGCTGAGATGGACCAGCTGGCCCGGGAGACGGGCAGCAGCTTTTTGCAGGGCTATGTCCGTCTGGTCATTGACTCCACCAACCTGCGCACGGCCGTGCGCTGCGGCCGTCAGGCCCAGGACAGTGAATTTGTCCTCAGCGTGCTGCTCCCCGGGGGCAACGTGTCCCCGCGGACCATCGCGGCCACCAAGGTGGAGGACCTGGGCGAGCTGTTCCAGTCCGGACCGCTGGCCGCTGCGGCGGCCATGGGCGCCAAGATGCTCCAGCCCGACGCCGGCTCCCTGACCCGGTTCGAGGGGGCGTGTGACGACGCCGTCACCGCCTACATGTCCCAGGCCAAGCGGATCCCCTTTGGGGAGCAGACAGTCATCGGCTACCTGTACGCCAAGGAGCTGGAGCTGACCGCAGTGCGGATCATCCTGTCCGGCCGCATGGCGGGATTGGACCGGGGTACCATCCGCAGCCGCCTTCGGGCGACCTATGTCTGACAGGAGGTGGCCGATATGTATAAGATCGCCGTGGTAGGCGACCAGGACAGCGTTCTGGGCTTCAAGGCCCTGGGACTGGAGGTCCACAGCGTGGACGACGTGGATCAGGCCAGAAAGGTGGTCCACGATCTGGCCCGGGACAACTGCGCCATCATCTACCTGACCGAGCAGCTGGCTGCCCAGATGCAGCCGGAGCTGGATCGATACAAGGAAGCCCTGACCCCCGCGATCATTCTGATCCCGGGGAAGGAGGGCTCGCTGGGCATCGGCATGGCCAACGTAAAGACCGCCGTGGAGCGGGCCGTTGGCGCAGACGTGCTGTGATGCGCGGACAGAGTTGATTTTTTGCGGCGGATGCGTCCGCCGTGTATCAGGAAAGAAGGTTTAGAGCCTATGGGTAAAATCGTCAAGGTTTCCGGCCCCCTTGTGGTGGCCACCGGGCTGAAGGAGGCCAACATGGCCGACGTGGTCCGCGTGGGCGACCAGGGCCTGATCGGTGAGATCCTGACCATGACGGGGGATTCCGCCTCCATCCAGGTCTATGAGGAGACCTCCGGTCTGGGTCCCGGGGCCGAGGTGGTCACCACCGGCGCCCCCCTGAGCGTAGAGCTGGGCCCCGGCCTGATCGAGAATATTTATGACGGCATCCAGCGCCCGCTGGATGAGATCATCAAGAAAACCAAAACCAACAGCCTGCCCCGCGGCGTGGAGGTCCCCGCCCTGGATCGGGAGAAGAAATGGGACTTCACCGCCGTGGTGGAGGCCGGGACCAGGGTAGTGGGGGGCGATATCATCGGTACCGTCCAGGAGACCAGCTCCATCCTCCACAAAATCATGGTCCCGCCCAAGCTGAAGGGCACCATCGTGTCCATCCGCTCCGGCTCCTACACCGTCACCGAGACGGTGGCCGTGCTGCGCAAGGAGGACGGCACCATGGTGGAGCTGTCCATGATGCAGAAGTGGCCCGTCCGTGTGGGCCGTCCCTATAAGCGAAAGCACCCGCCCGTGGTGCCCCTTCAGTCCGGCCAGCGGATCGTGGACACCTTCTTCCCCGTGGCCAAGGGCGGCACCGCCGCTATCCCCGGCCCCTTCGGTTCGGGCAAGACCGTGATGCAGCACGCACTGGCCAAGTGGTCCGACGTGGACCTGGTGGTGTACATCGGCTGCGGCGAGCGCGGCAACGAGATGACCGACGTGCTGCGGGAGTTCCCCGAGCTGATCGACCCCCGCACCGGCGAGACCCTGATGAAGCGGACCGTGCTGATCGCCAACACCTCCGATATGCCGGTGGCCGCCCGTGAGGCCTCCATCTACACCGGCATCACCATCGCCGAGTATTTCCGCGACATGGGCTACGCCGTGGCCGTCATCGCCGACTCCACCTCCCGCTGGGCCGAGGCTCTGCGTGAGATGTCCGGCCGACTGGAGGAGATGCCCGGTGAGGAGGGCTACCCCGCCTACCTGAGCTCCCGTCTGGCCCAGTTCTACGAGCGGGCCGGCTCCGTCACCTGCCTGGGCTCCGAGGAGGACCGCCGGGGCAGCCTGACCGCTGTGGGCGCTGTTTCCCCTCCCGGCGGCGACCTCTCCGAGCCCGTCTCCCAGGCCACCATGCGTATCGTCAAGGTGTTCTGGGCCCTGGACGCCTCCCTGGCCTACCGCCGCCACTTCCCCGCCATCAACTGGCTGAACTCCTACTCCCTCTATCTGGATTCCCTGCGCCCCTGGTACGAGGAGAATCTGGGTAAGGAATTTATTGAGGACCGGGAGTGGGCCATGAGCGTGCTTCAGGAGGAGTCCAACCTGAACGAGATCGTTCAGCTGGTGGGTAAGGACTCCCTGTCCCCCGCCGACCAGATCACCCTGGAGGTGGCCAAGATGCTCCGGGAGGACTTCCTTCAGCAGAACTCCTTCGTGGACATCGACTCCTTCTCCGAGTATGACCGCCAGGCCAAGATGCTGGCCCTGATCCACCAGTACGACAGCCACTGCCGTACCGCAGTGGAGCGGGGCGGCGAGCTTGGCGAGCTGCTGGTCATCCCCGCCCGTGAGGGCATCGGCTGGGCCAAGAGCGTGCCCGCTGACGAGTACGTCAAGGAGTACGCCGACCTGGAGGGGGCCATGGAGCGCCAGATCAACGCCATCGCGGAGAAGGGAGAGGAAGCACTGTGATCCGGGAATATAAGACCATTGAAGAGATCTCCGGCCCCCTGATGGTGGTCCGGCGGGTCCAGGGCGTCACCTATGACGAGCTGGCCGAGATCGAACTGAGCGACGGCACCGTCCGCCGCTGCAAGGTGCTGGAGGTCAACGGCGACTCCGCCGTGGTCCAGCTGTTTGAGTCCTCCGCCGGTATCAACCTGGCCGACTCCAAGATCCGTTTTTTGGGACACCCCCTTCAGCTGGCCGTGTCTGAGGACATGCTGGGCCGGGTGTTCAACGGCATGGGCGAGCCCATCGACGGCGGCCCCGCCATCCTGGCTGACGAGTACCGGGACATCAACGGCCTGCCCATGAATCCCGCCGGCCGTGACTACCCCAACGAGTTTATCCAGACGGGCATCTCCAGCATCGACGGACTGAACACTCTGGTCCGCGGTCAGAAGCTGCCCATCTTCTCCGGCTCCGGCCTGCCCCACGCGGCCCTGGCCGCCCAGATCGCCCGCCAGGCCAAGGTGCTGGACGGGGAGTCCAAATTCGCCGTGGTCTTTGCCGCTATCGGTATCACCTACGAGGAGTCCGACTTCTTCGTCAGCGAATTCAAGCGCACCGGCGCCATCGACCGCACCGTCCTGTTCACCAACCTGGCCAACGACCCCGCCGTCGAGCGTATCGCCACCCCCCGTATGGCCCTGACCGCCGCGGAGTATCTGGCCTTCGAGAAGGGCATGCACGTGCTGGTCATCCTCACTGATATCACCAACTATGCCGAGGCCCTGCGTGAGATCTCCGCCGCTAAGAAGGAGGTCCCCGGCCGCCGCGGCTACCCCGGCTATCTGTACACCGACCTGGCCACCATGTATGAGCGCGCCGGCCGTCAGATGGGCAAGGAGGGCTCCATCACCATGATCCCCATTCTGACCATGCCGGAGGACGACAAGACCCACCCCATCCCTGACCTGACCGGTTATATCACCGAGGGCCAGATCATCCTCAGCCGTGAGCTGTTCCGCCGGGGCGTCAATCCGCCCATCGACGTGCTGCCCTCCCTGTCCCGTCTGAAGGACAAGGGCACCGGCGAGGGAAAGACCCGTGAGGACCACTCCGGCACCATGAACCAGCTCTTTGCGGCCTACGCCACCGGCAAGGAGAACAAGGAGCTCATGTCCATTCTGGGCGAGGCGGCATTGAGTCCCACCGACCTGCTGTACGCCAAATTCGCCGATGAATTTGAAAAGCGCTACGTCTCTCAGGGCAGCGATGAGAACCGCTCCATCGAGGAGACCCTGGATCTGGGCTGGGAGCTGCTGTCCATTCTGCCCCGAAGCGAGCTGAAGCGGATCAAGCCCGCGTATATCGAAAAGTACCTGCCCAAACAGGAATAAGGGGGGACCGATATGCCAAGCGCAACCATCAACCCCACCCGAATGGAGCTTACCCGGCTGAAGGGCCGATTAAAGACCGCACAGCGGGGCCATAAGCTGTTGAAGGATAAGCGAGACGAGCTGATGAAGCAGTTCATGGACGTGATCCGGGAGAACCGGGCGGTCCGCAAGCGGGTGGAGGAGGGCCTGATGCAGGCCCACGCCTCCTTCACCGTGGCCGCCGCCCTCATGTCCCCGGAGATGCTGGAGCAGGCCCTGCTCTGCCCCAAGCAGAGCGTGGAGCTGGATATGAGCTTCCAGAACATCATGTCGGTGAACGTGCCCAAGTACCAGTTCCAGACCAAGAGTGGGGAGCAGGGGGATATCTACCCCTACGGCTTTGCCGCCACCTCCGGTGAGCTGGACGACGCCGTGGCGGCGCTGTCCAAGGTGTTCCAGGACATGCTGCACCTGGCGGAGATCGAAAAGACCTCCCAGCTGCTGGCTGAGGAGATCGAAAAGACCCGCCGCAGAGTCAACGCCCTGGAGTATGTGAAAATCCCTGAGATGCAGGCCAATATCAAATACATCACCATGAAATTGGACGAGAATGAGCGCGCCAACACCATCCGTCTGATGAAGGTGAAGGACATCATTTTGAAGGAGGCCATCCAGGAGCGCAGGGAAGAGAATGCCTGGAACGCAGAGGCCTGGGCGGCTCAGTCTGAGGACTCGGAGCCGGTATAACCCAGCCTGTCCTGCAAAAAACGAATAGGCCGCCCCAGAGGCGGCAGGAAAACAGGGGGAGCACACAGTGCTCCCCCTGTTCGTTTTGGCGGGAGAGGGGACCTCTGATCCTTCCCCAACACCGGCTTTCAGGGGGGGCGGAACCCTTCAAAAAAGCCGGACAGCAGGCCCCGTTTTTCCAGGGACCACACGGCTCATGGCCCGATTTCCGGGCGCCCAGGTCGAAAAAAAGTTGAAATATTTTTTTCGCGCCCTGGGAACGGGGAAATGCTGTACTGCACATAAAAGTGAATAGAATTGACTTAAATTGGCGAGAACAAACAAAATAAATGAGAAAAAATGTAGAAAAAATAAAATGAAAAAATATTGGAAAAGCACTTGCATTTCCAAAAACCCGGTGCTATAATGCAGATAACTTAATCAAAGAGAAAATTCCTTAGACGGGAACAAGTAATGATCGCAGATCCTTTCAGAGAGGCAGTGGTTGGTGCAAACTGCCAGGTGAACCGATGATGAAATCATCCCCGAGAAGCAAGCTGAAGTGTGAGTAGGTGCGCCGGAGTCAAGCCACGTTATAGGTGAGTTGCATTGTTGGATGCAAATGAGTGCCGGGTCTGTTCAGATCCGGAAGTAAGGTGGTACCGCGGTCTATGATCGTCCTTCTAGTAGATAGAAAGGGCGATTTTTTTGTACCCTTTTTACCAAGTCAAACATCAAAAATGATCTGACATGGGCCGCGCCAACACACGAGCAGCATGGTCGGAAACAATCAGGAGGAAACAAAAATGAAACTGGGTAAACGAAACATGATGCTTGTAAGCTTTATGCTGTTCTCGCTGTTCTTTGGCGCCGGCAACCTGATCTTCCCGCCCTTCCTGGGCCAGATGGCCGGTGAGCACACTCCGCTGGCCCTGCTGGGCTTCCTGGTCACCGCAGTGGTCCTGCCCGTTCTGGGCGTGGTCGTTGTGGCGAAGTACAACGGCCTGGAGCGCCTGGCCCGCAGAGTGGACCCCCGCTTTGCAATGGTTTTCACCGTTATGATCTATCTGGCCATCGGTCCCGGCCTGGGCATCCCCCGCGCCGCCTCCGTCCCCTTTGAAATGGCTATCGCCCCCTACCTGCCTGAGGGCACTTCCTTCGGCTGGTTCATGCTGGCCTACTCCGCCGTGTTCTTCAGCCTGGCCGCCTGGCTGGCCCTGACCCCCAACAAGCTGGTGGACCGCATCGGCAAGGTAATGAGCCCCACGCTGCTGCTCCTGCTGACCGGCCTGTTCCTCTCCTTCCTTTTCGCCGGCAAGGCCGATGTGGCCCCCGCCCAGGGCGTCTATGAGGAGGCCGCCGTGGTCAATGGTTTCCTGGAGGGCTACAACACCATGGACGCCATCGCCGCCCTGAACTTCGGCCTGGTGATCGCCACCACGCTGCGTACCCTCAACGTCAAGGAGCACAAGGACGTGATGCACTACACCGTCCGCGCCGGCGTGGTGGCCGGCAGCCTGCTGACCCTGATCTACGCCATGCTCTCCTTCATGGGCATGCAGTCCTCCGCCGTCTATGAGCTCAAGGGCAACGGCGCCTGGACCCTGCGCTGCATCGTCGCTCAGATCTTCGGCGGCCCCGGCGCTGTTCTGCTGGCCTTCATCTTCACCCTGGCCTGCCTGACCACCTGCGTGGGCCTGATCACCTCCATCTCTCAGTATTTCTCCACCCTGACCAACCGCTTCACCTATCGCCAGCTGGCACTGGGCATTGCCTTCTTCTCCTTCGCCGTCTGCAACCAGGGCCTGAATACCATCCTGAGCCTGTCCGTACCGGTGCTGAACATGGTCTATCCCGTGGCCATCGTCCTGATCCTCCTGGGCCTGACCGATAAGCTGTTCCGGGATAACCGCTTCATGTTCCCCCTCACTGTGGGCGCCGTGTCCGTGACCAGCGTGGTCTACTCCCTCTATCATCTGGGTGTTCCCACCGGCTTTGTGGGCGACCTGTTCGCCATGCTGCCCTTCTACAAGATGGGCATGGGCTGGGTGCCGGTGGCCGTAGCCGCCGCCCTGATCAGCGCAGTGCTGGGCAAGCTGACCAGCGTTGCCGCCAATGAGTGCAGCCAGGAGCAGCCCTCCTGAGTGCAGCAGTCAGAACTCCCCTGTGCAGGCTTTAAAGCCGCACAGGGGAGTATTTTTATTTAAAAATGGGTAAAAATCCCCTGATTGCAGAATTGACCGGCTTTTTCCCCCTATGCTATAATCACGGTAAAAAGAGAGCAGGAGGTGGACACAAGATGGAGTGGAAAACACACGAGTCTGAGGAGCGTACCTATTCTGATGTGACAGAGAAGCCCAAACGGTCCCGCAAGCGGGTGACCGTCTGCGTTTTGCTGGCTGTTTTCGTTTTATCGGCCGCACTGTATGGGGTGCTCCGGTCGCCGCTGGGGCGGTATGGCTGGGCGCTTGGGGAGCTGAAGCTGGGCCATTATTCCGCAGCTCAGGAGCATTTTGCGCAGCTGGATGGGTACCGGGACGCAAATGAGCTCAAGCAGGAGGCCGGTTTTTACCTGCTCTACCAGCAGGCCGGGGCCTGCATGGCGGAGGGCGACTATGTGGTCGCATGCAGCAAGTATCAGAAGCTGGGCGACTTCCGGGACGCGAAGGAGCTGGCGGTCAGGGCGGGGAAGCTGGCCAACCTCTCCGAGCAGTATAAAAGTGCCCACAGACTGTGGCAGGAAGGGATGCTGTACCCGGCCTGTGACGAGCTGCTGCCCATCCTGGACGAGGAGCTGCCCGGTGTCCCGGAATTATGGGCGGAGCTGGAGACTGCCCTCTATGCACAGCTGGACCAATGCCTGGAGCAGGGGGACTTCCTGCGGGCCATGTGCTGCCGGGACCTGCTGGAGCGGGCTGGCCGGGACCAGGGTGTGGCAGAGCGCTGGGACCGAGCCGCCGCAGAACAGACCCTGGAGCTCGCCACCCCCTATTGGGAGAGCTTCTGCACAGATCCCCCCGCCTATCTGCAAGGGTCCAGACTCCAGGAGGATCTGATCAGATTTCATCAGTACATGGAGCTGACCGGAGACCGCCGCCATAAAATCCCCATCTGTGGAACACGGCCGAAGGAGGGGGCCTTTCTGGATATGCTGGACAAGGCGGACGTGCTGTGCGAGGAGCTGCTGCCGGTGCGGGACGCGGTCTACTGGCTGGATGGTACCTACTGGTATAACGGCATCGGCCGGGTCACAGATGTGGAGCTGTGTCTCAGATATGATGAGGCGGACAGCGCACAGGAGGCCCAGGCCCACGTCCGGGACACCTTGGATTACTGCCGGGACACAGTCCAGGCCCTGTGCGACGCCCACCTGCTGACCAAGTCCATGACCAACCGGGAGAAGGCCTTCATCATCGCCAACTGGGTCTGCTGCACCCTGGACTATGACGAGCGGACCAACGATGAGCAGGATCAGGGCAACCACGACACCTGGCTTGCGCTCCAGGATGGAGTGGGGGTGTGCGAGAGCTACAACGCCATCTACAATGTGATGTGCAACCTGGCGGGAGTGGTCAGCTTTAGCCAGAGCGGGCCCGCCGATCCGGAGGAGCCGCCCACAGAGGAGGATGCACATATCTGGTCCGTCCAGCTAGATGAGAACGGAAAACCCTTTTATACCGACTGCACCTGGATGGATTCCTACTTTTCCGGCCAGAAGATCACCATGGATGAGTTTGTGGATCTGATGGTGGAAAATACTGCCTTCAGTGTGATGACTGAGACGGAGGAAGAGGACCCGGAGTACTGGCAGTATGATGTGGACATAGATTATTTCTGGCAGGAGGAGCGGTGGGACTCCCATCTGGCGGACAATGAGTTTGAGGAGATCTATGCGGCCTATCAGACCTGTATGAGAAAATAAACAGCTGATATAGCCTGTCAGGCGGGAGAAAACGGCCGACTCTACCGCCAGTCGGTTGCAAAAATTGGAGCAGCTTGTTAAGCTGAGGCTGAGGTGAACGCGATGTATCAAATCGACAAGGACAAATTCGGGGCCTTTGTGGCCCAGCTGCGCAAAGAAAAGGGATATACCCAGAAGAAGCTGGCGGAACTGCTGTTTATCTCAGACAAGGCGGTGAGTAAGTGGGAGAGAGGGCAGAGCATTCCGGACGCCTCGCTGCTGCTCCCGCTTGCCTATCAGCTGGATGTGACCGTGACCGAGCTTTTAATGTGTGAGCGGGAGAGCGGGGCGAAGGTGCTGGACCCTGAGCGGGTGGAGGACCTGGTGCTGACGGCGGTGTCCTACTCAGAGGAGAAGGCGATCCGGGCCTGGCAGCGGAAGAGCTGGTGGAAGCCGGTGTATTTCCTCGCACTGCTGGCCGGGGCTTTGGGTCTGTGGCTGGGCTGGCTGGTGTGCGGAGACGAGATCCTGTTTACAGGGCCGACCCTTTTCCTGCTGACCGTGGTCTTTGGAGCCTATTTCTGTTTCTTTGCTCCTGAGCGGCTCCGGGCCTATTATGATGAGAATATGATCTGCTGCTTCTCTGACGGACCGGTCAGAATGAATATCCCGGGGGTCCATTTCAATAACCTGAATTGGCCCCATGTGCTCCGGACCAGCCGCGCCTGGTGCTGCCTGTGCATGGCGGTCTATCCTGTGGTGGATCTTCTGGCCATCCAGCTGCTGGCCCAGCGGTGCTACTGGCTGAGTCTGTTCCTGCCCTGTGCCCTGGCTATGGCGGGACTGTTTACTCCCATCTATGTGGTGGGCCGAAAATACGCATAAGAGAAAACCGGGAAATCGGCTCCGATTTCCCGGTTTTTTGCGCTTAAGCTAAGATTTGGAGCCGTGGATCTGCTCCATCAGCCACTCAAACCGCTGGATGGCAGCGGAGTCCTTCAGAAAGACGTAATTGAACTCGTGGGAGATGGTTTCCCCCTGGATGCGGAACACAGCCAGGTTGGGAGCGGCGTCCGAGACGGACTGGTAGGCGAAGGAGATCCCCAGCCCCAGGGCCACCAGGTGCCGGATCATGTGAAAGCTGCTGATGACGGTGGACTGCCTGAAATTCTGGTAGGAGTAGTTTTTTTCCTCCAAAAACCGCTCAAAGACCGCCCTGGTGCCAGAACCGCTCTCCCGCATGATGATGTGCTCCCGGAAAATATCCTTCAGGGGGATCTCCCGGTGGGCAAAGGGGTGGTCAGGGGAGCAGATGCCCACCAGCTCCTCCTCGCGCAGAAGCCTGGAGTCGTAGTGCTCCTTGTTGAAGTAGCCCTCCAGAATGAGGAAGTCCAGCTCCAGTGCATTCAGACGCCGCAGAAGATTGTGTGTGTTGTCGATGCTCAGCTCAAAGCGGATATCCTCGCTTTTCGTGCAGAATTCCACAATGTCCTGGATGACAAAGTCTCCGATGGTCTTGGTGGCGCCGATGGACAGGTCGATCTGATCCCGCTTGAGCAGCTGCTGCTGAAAGAGCTTCTCGTTGTACACCACGCTGCGGGCGTATTCCTCCAGCCGGCAGCCCTCCGGGGTCTTGGAGAGGGTTTTTCCGTTGTAGGAAAAGAGCTTGACGCGGTACAGGGACTCCAGGTGGTGGATGTGCTGGGTGACCGCCGGCTGGGTCATGTTCAGCAGCTCGGCGGTTTTTCGGTAGTTCATGATCTCGCAGAGCTTCAGAAATGTGTAGATACGGTCGTCCAGCATATCGCACCTCAATATGATAAATATTATTTATTAAATAAGAAAATATGATTATTTTACTTTATCATAAGCGGCGGCTATAATCAAGTCAAAGGAGTGGATAACCCCATGAGAAAAGTAATTGGATACCTTCCCGGTTTTGCTGTGGCAGTGGCGATTGCGGCGGCTGCGAAATTTTTAGAGGGGCTGCTGCCCATTCACCTGATCGGTGCGTCGGTCATTGCACTGTTCCTGGGTATGCTTATCAACGCCATCTGGAAACCCGCAAGCCTGAAGTCCGGACTGAAATTTACCTCTAAAAAGGTACTGAAATTTGCCATCATCCTGCTGGGGGCATCCTTGAGTGTCGGCACTATCCTCCAGGTCGGCCGTATGTCCCTGACGGTCATGGCCTTTACCCTGCTGACCTGCTTCGGCGGAGGATACTTCGTCGGCAAGGCCTTCGGCCTGGACTGGAAGCTGTCCAATCTGATTTCTGCCGGCACCGGCATCTGCGGCGGCTCCGCCATCGCGGCCATCGCACCGGTGATTGACGCGGATGACCACGACATCGCCTACGCCATGTCCGCCACCTTTCTCTTTGACATGGCCATGATCGTCCTGTTTCCCATCATGGGCCGCTGGCTGGGCCTGAGCGATATGGCCTACGGCCTGTGGGCAGGCACCGCGGTCAACGACACCTCCAGCGTGGTGGCCGCCAGCTACGCATTCAGCGAGCCGGCAGGAGACTTTGCCACTATGGTCAAGCTGACCCGGACCCTGTCCATCATTCCCACCGTGCTGGTGTTCGCCTATGTGAACCTGCGGCTCAAGCGGAAACAGGCGGTCTCCTGCCGAGAGACGGTGCAGGCCCTCAATGACAAGGCCACCCACTATGAGGTGAGCCAGACTGAGCGGATCTCGGAAAACGCCGCCGGTCAGAGCGTCAACCTGGACAGCGCCAGCCTGTGGTCCATTTTCCCCTGGTTCATTCTGGGCTTCATCGGCCTGGCCATCGTCAACAGCCTGGGCCTGATCCCCGCAGAGGTCTCTGCCTATGCAAAGGATCTGAGCAAGTTCCTCATGGTCGCTGCCCTGGGCGCCATCGGCATGAATACCAGCTTCAAGGATATGAAGAAGGCCGGCATGGCTCCCATGATGCACGGCTTTGTGATCTCCTCCCTGGTCATCATTGTGGCCATCGGTGTGGAGTGGGCCATGGGCCTGGTGTAAGAAATAAGAGCAGAAAACCTCCCCGGATCTGGTCCGGGGAGGTTTTGTCTGTGGTGTGCGGGCGGCTTTGCCGACCCCGAGCTTTGTAATCAAAAGGGGGAGCCGCCTGAGGCGGCGAAACCCAAAACAAAAGGACATGACTTTCGTCATTTTAGACTGTGTTGACAAAAAAGATGCGGCATACAGGTCTAAGCAGCCCAAACCGGAGCCCAGTGAAGCGGGTCCGGTTTGGAAAAGGAGGAGCAGCGGCATGAGTGCGCTCCGATTTTGATATAAAACCGCCCACAGGGCGGCGGCGCTTTTGCGCCGTAAATTCGAAGCCCAGCGGAGAATTGCGCAGGGGCGGCTCTGCTGCCCCGAGCATGACAATAAAAAGGGGTGGAGCCGCCTATGGCGGCGAAACTCAAAATAAAAGGACATGACTTTCGTCATGTCCTTTTATTTTGGAGCGAGTGACGAGGCTCGAACTCGCTACCTCCACCTTGGCAAGGTGGCGCTCTACCAGATGAGCTACACTCGCAAACGACTTGTTCAGTATAACAGATTTTTTGGGAAAGTCAAGTCTTTTTTGCGGAAAAGAAAGGAAAAGTAAGAAAGAACTCTGGGACAGGGGAAGAAGTGACCGCCCTTCTGGACAGCGGCGTTTTTGAGCCGTGAAATGCTATGCCGACCCAGAACACTATAATCAAATGGGGGAGCCACCTGGTGCGGCGAAACCCAAAATAAAAAGGACATGACCTTGGTTCCCCCTTCACAGGGGTAACTTTGGATGTGCGGGAATCCCCGGCAGAAATCGCTTCGGCAATTTCT
>JAHHSD010000032.1 GCA_020025425.1 Oscillospiraceae bacterium | reverse complement strand
GGTGGGCTGTATCGTCACAGCGGGGGAGGAGCGGGGGCTGCCCGCCTTCCTGAAACGGTTCCGGAAGCGCCCCGCCTTTTTGGTCGGGCTGGCCTTCTCCCTGATTGCCGTATGCCTTCTGTCCCGGGTGGTGTTTACTGTTCAGGTCACGGGTAACCAGTCGGTGCCCACGGCCCAGATTTTGGGGGAGCTGCGTCGGCTGGGACTGCGCCCCGGGGTCTACGGCCCGGGGCTGGAGCTGAAGCAGCTGGCCCAGGAGGCCCTGCTGTCCCTGGAGGACCTGTCCTGGCTCACCGTCAATCTCCACGGCACCCGGGCGGAGGTCATTGTCCGGGAGGCCGTCAAGCCCCCGGAGCTGACCCGGGAGGAGGGCTGCTTTGACATTGTAGCCAAGGCCGACGGACTGATCCGGCAGGTGGAGGCCTACAACGGGGAGGCACTGGTGAAGGAGGGGGATGTGGTGATGGCCGGGGACGTGCTGATCACCGGCCACGTGAGCATGAAGCCCCCCATGTACAGCGACCTGCCCGTCCGGTACTTCCAGACCTGTGCCCGGGGAAAGGTCTGGGCCAAAACCTGGCGGACCATCACCGCGGAAATTCCCCTGACGGCGGCGGTCAAGGTGTACACCGGGGAGGAGAAAACCCTCCGCTCTCTGACCATTTTTGACCGCCGCATGGATTTTTACAGAAACAGTAGCATTTCCTGGCCATTCTATGATAAAATAACCCATGTGTCCCGGGCCTCTCTGCCAAGCGGCGTGCCCCTGCCTCTGAGCTGGACCGCCCAGACCGTTCGTGCCTACCGCCCGGAGGTGGTGGAGGTGGACCGGTCCGCCGCCCAGGTCCTGCTGGAGGAGCAGCTGCGCAGCCGGCTGGAGCAGCTGGTGGGGGAGGACGGCAGGGTGGAGGATGTCCGGTTTTCCGCCCGTCCCGCCAAGGGCTGGCTCCAGGTCACCGCCCAGGCCCAGTGCTGGGAGCAGGTGGGCCGGCAGATCCCCGCCCAGTATCCCCAGGACGGGGTGGGACCGTGAGCGGGGACACAGGGAAAGTTTGATACAGCAAGGAGATCCTGGTCTATGACAGAACAGAGTATCAGTTTAGAGCGTATGGAGGAGACCATCAACGTATTTGGCTCCTTTGATGAAAATATCCGACTGGTGGAGCAGGAGCTGGGGGTGGACATCATCAGCCGAGACTCCGCCCTGAAGGTGAGCGGCGAGGACCCGGAGCGGGTCCAGTATGCCGTCCGGGTGATCCAGGGCCTGATGGAGCTGGCCGCCCGGGGCGAGACCATCCAGGAACAGAACGTGCGGTATGTGATCCAGCTGGTCCTGGCCGGGGAGGAGAGCCAGCTCCACCGGCTGGCCGGGGACGTGCTGTGCGTCACCGCCAAGGGCAAGCCCATCAAGCCCAAGACCCTGGGCCAGAAGAAGTATGTGGAGGCCATCAACAAGAACACCATCACCCTGGGCATCGGCCCCGCCGGAACCGGAAAGACCTATCTGGCGGTGGCCGCCGCCGTGTCCGCCTTCCGGGCCAAGGAGGTCAACCGGATCATCCTCACCCGCCCGGCGGTGGAGGCGGGAGAGCGGCTGGGCTTCCTGCCCGGCGACCTCCAGAGCAAGGTGGACCCCTACCTGCGGCCCCTGTACGACGCCCTCTTTGAGATGCTGGGCCCGGAGACCTACCAGAAATATGTGGAGCGGGGCAACATCGAGGTGGCCCCCCTGGCCTATATGCGCGGACGCACCCTGGACGACAGCTTTATCATCCTGGACGAGGCTCAGAACACCTCCCGGGAACAGATGAAGATGTTTCTGACCCGCATGGGCTTCGGCTCCAAAATCGTCATTACCGGCGACGTCACCCAGATCGACCTCCCCAGGGACACGGTTTCCGGCCTGAAGGAGGCCATGCGGGTGCTGAAGGACGTGGAGGACATCGCTATCTGCCGGCTCAACGAGGCGGATGTGGTGCGCCATGTGATCGTCCAGCGCATCATCAAGGCCTATGAGGAGGACGAACAGAAGAGAAATAAGAAAGAGGGGAAACGGGAATGGAACAAGTGATTTTCGGTTGGAAGCTGGAAGTCGATGAAGAAGCCACCCGCCGCTGGTATGAGAGCGCAGCGGATTGGGACTGCGACTGCGGTCACTGCCGCAACTTCGTGGCCCAGGGGGACGCCTCCTTCCCGGAGGAGCTGCGGACCGTGCTGGCCGCCTTTGGCGTCCGGCCCGCCAAGGCGTCCTATGTCTGTCAGATAGATCGGGAGGGGGAGCAGAATCTCTACCAGATCCAGTACCCCCTGGTGGGGAAAATCCTGGAGCGGGGACCGGAGTCGGAGGAGTTCCGCGTCCTGACCCCCGATGAGCGTACGGAGCCGGACGGGGCCGAGGATTTCCCCCAGCCCCGCATTGAGCTGGAGCTGTGGCTCTGGCTGCCCTGGGTGCTGGACGAGCCCCTTCAGGGTCCCCACCAGATCGTGCTGGACAGCGAGGTGGAGGGGACGGAGGAGTTTGCTGAGGTGCTCCGGCAGGTGGTCCCCGCCGCCCTGAACGCCGAGGGTGTGGAGCTGCCCTGTGAGGTCAATGTGCTTTTTACCGACGACGCTGGTATCCACGCCATCAATCTGGAGCAGCGCGGGGTGGACAGGCCCACCGACGTGCTCTCCTTCCCCATGTTTGAGTTTGCCCCCGGGGAGCCGCCCAAAATTTCCGACGAGGACCTGCTGGACCCCGGCTCCCGTCTGCTGCCCCTAGGTGACATGGTCTTTTCCGTGGACCGCATCCGGGCCCAGGCGGAGGAGTTCGGACACAGCCCGCGCCGGGAGCTGGCCTATCTGGCCGTCCACTCCGCCCTCCATCTCCTGGGCTACGACCACATGGACGAGGGCCCCATGAAGGCCCGGATGCGCGCCCGGGAGGAGGCCATCCTGGGAGAGCTGGGCATCACACGGGACGAATAAATTTGTCAAATCAAGCATATTCTAATAAAAATTGCTCAAAAGAGAAAGTTGAGGATCATTTTATGTCTGAAATCAAAAAATCCGGTATTATTACCATCTGCGGCCGCCCCAATGTGGGCAAGTCCACCCTGACCAACGCCCTGGTGGGGGAGAAGGTGGCCATTGTCACCAACAAGCCCCAGACCACCCGCAACCGCATCTGCGCCATCCTGAACCGGGGCGAGAGCCAGTTTGTCTTTATGGACACCCCCGGCCTGCACAAGGCCCGCACCCGTCTGGGCGACTACATGGTCAACGTGGTCAAGGAGTCGGTGGCCGACGTGGACGCCATCATGCTGCTGGTGGAGCCCATCCCCAACATCGGCACCCCGGAGCAGATGATCATTGACCGGATCAAGACCCTGAACTGCCCCAGCGTGCTGGTCATCAACAAGGTGGACACCCTGGAGCACAAGGAGGATCTGCTGGCCGTGATCCAGACCTACCAGCAGGCCTGCGACTTCGACGCCGTCATCCCCATCTCCGCCAAGGAGAAGGAGGGCGTGGAGGAGCTTCTGAAGGTGCTGGAGGGCTACCTGCCCGCCGGTCCCCAGCTCTTCCCCGACGATATGGTCACCGACCAGCCCGAGCGCCAGGTCATGGCTGAGATTCTGCGGGAAAAGCTGCTGCTGTGCCTGGATAAGGAGATCCCCCACGGCACCGCCGTGGAGATCACCCGCTTTGCCGAGCGGGACGACGAGGTCATCGAGTGCGACGCCACCATTTACTGCGAGAAGAACAGCCACAAGGGTATCATCATCGGCAAGGGCGGCGCCATGCTGAAAAAGGTGTCCACCCTGGCCCGGCAGGATATGGAGCGCTTTATGGGTACCAAGGTGTACCTCCAGACCTGGGTCAAGGTGAAGGAGAACTGGCGGGACAATGTGAATCTGATCCGGAATTTCGGATATAAGGACGAGTGATCCACAAAAATTTCCTGACATAGTTCCCGCCGTGCGGCACAGCCTAACAGAGAAGGGCGGTGCTGAACCATGGAACAGGATGGATTGTGGCAGTTATTTTTTGAAACAGGCCTTCCGGAGGCCTATTTGGCCCTGTGCAGTGAGCGGGAGGAGCAGTGGGAGGAGGCGCAGACCGCCTTCACCTCTGACCCGCCCCAGGCCCACGGGTGCTGATCGGACCATGGAGGGGAGAACATGCACAGCTCGGTCAAGGCCCTGGTGCTGCGGTCGGTGGACTACAAAGAGACGAATAAGATCCTGACCCTGCTCACCGCCGAGGACGGCAAGGTGACCGCCTCGGCCCAGGGCAGCCGAAAGCGGGGGAGCGCCCTGGCGGCCCCCACCCAGCTGCTGACCTATGCGGATATGGTGCTCTTTGAGTACCGGGGCCGCTGGTCGGTGAAGGAGGCCGTGATCGAGCGGCAGTTTCGGGGCGTGGAGCAGGACGTGGAGCGGCTGAGCCTGGGCTGCTACTTCGCTGAGATCACCGAGCTGCTGGCGGTGGAGGGCATGCCCGCCCCGGAGCTGCTCTCCCTGATCCTGAACAGTCTCCATGTGCTGGACCGCCGGCCGGACAAGCCCCTGGAGCTGGTGAAGGCGGCCTTTGAGCTGAAAGCCATGTGCCTGGCCGGGTACGAGCCCATTCTGGACGCCTGCGCAGTTTGCGGGCAGGAGGAGCCGGAGGAGGCCCGGTTCCACCTGCGGGAGGGGGTGCTCCACTGTGCCCAGTGCCGGGGAGAGGTGGGGGACGGGATTTCCATGCCCCTGGGACCGGCGGCCCTGCGGGCCATGCGGCACATCGTCTACGGCCCGCCCAAGCGGCTGTTCTCTTTCCAGCTGGACACCCCGTCCCTGCGGCAGCTGTCCGACCTGTGCGAGGCCTACCTGATGACCCAGCTGGAGCGGGGGTTTTCCACCCTGGATTTTTTCAAGCAGTTACATCAGCCCATGCAATAACCGGAAGTCCTGTCTGCAAAATGCGGACAGGACTTCTGCTTTTTTATGGGGGGAGAACCAAAAAAATAAGCGGTACAAAGGAGGTTAAATGGCTGCCCGGGATGGAATATGGTGGAAAATAGGGGTATATGTTGTGGAATCGTCCGATCAATGACTGAATTTCACACAGAGGGCAGGAAAAATCATCGAAGAGAATTTCGACAGAAGCTGACTGGTTCTCAAAAAAATTATGCAAAAATTTTAGTTGACAAGAGCGGCAAAAGATGATAAGCTAAACGCAGTTAGCCAAGACTAACTTGGCGGTTTCGAATGTATGTGCCGAAAGGCACTTTTCAAATGAATCGGGGTTAGTTGGTGCTAACCACCTGGAAGGAGTACACCATGAGAATTGCGATTGTAGGCGGCAACGATTGTATGGCCAGCCGATATAAGCAGCTGTGCGAGCAGCGTCACTGTCAGGCAAAGGTTTTCACTCAGCCCCAGGGCATCCGGGATAAGATCGGATCCCCGGATCTGGTGGTATTTTTCACCAATACCGTGTCCCACAAGATGGTTCACACGGCCTGCGCGGCCCTTCCGGTGGATCAGGCGCAGATCGTCCACTGCCGGTCCAGCTCCATGAGCGCACTGAAAAAGGTGCTGGATCAGTACGCACCGGTATAAGGAGGACGTCATGTCAACAGAGATGATCGTGCGCAACTGCGCTCCCACCCTGGCCGGTCTGAAGGTGGGCAGCCTGTTTTCCTACCCCTGTGAGAACGAGGAGGAAGCTCAGCGGCATGTGGACGAGCGGAACCATCTGCTCAATGCCAAGGGCGTGTACTTTGTCCTGGTCCGTGTGAAGCAGGGAATGGCAATGATCTATGTGTACCGCAAAAAGCGTTTGGAGCGTGTACTGGCTGATCCTGCTGTCCAGAAATTCCTGGTCTGCTTCGGATATGGCGAGTTTCAGATTGACGATTGTCTGGAGGTGCTGAAAAAGCGCCTGCTGCTGGCAGATTTCCCCCACGAGATCGGTGTGTTCCTCGGTTACCCTCTGGCGGATATTCAGGCGTTCATTGAGCAGAAGGGGGCCAACTGCCCCTGTACCGGCTGCTGGAAGGCCTATACGGATGTGGAGCGGGCGAAGGCCACCTTCCAGCTGTTCCACAAGTGTACCCGGCTTTATTGCCAGAGGTACGATGAGGGTTTTGATATCGCACGGCTCACTGTGGCCGGTTGATATATGAATTTCACGAAATGAGAAAGGAATTTTTTAACATGAGCAAGATTGCAATCGTGTATTGGAGCGGCACTGGTAATACTGAGGCTATGGCTAATTTTGTGGCTGAGGGCGCTAAGGCGGCCGGTGCTGAGGTGGATATGTTCCAGGCTGGCGATTTCCAGCCTTCTATGATTGATGAGTATGTGGGCTTTGCCTTTGGCTGCCCCTCCATGGGCAGCGAGCAGCTGGAGGAGACCGAGTTCCAGCCCATGTGGGACGGCGTGAAGGACAGACTCAACGGCAAGAAGGTCGTTCTGTTCGGCTCCTATGGCTGGGGCGACGGCGAGTGGATGCGCACCTGGGAGGCCGAGGCTTCCTGCGGCATTCTGGAGACCTACATCTGCAACGAGGCCCCCGGCGACGCCGAGGCTGAGGCCTGCAAGGAGCTGGGTGCCAAGCTGGCCTGATTTTTCCAACAAGTATACTGCCGCCCGGACCGCACAGCTGCGGTCCGGGCGGCTCTTTTTGTGCCCCTTCGGCTCGGCTTGTAAAAAAGGAAAATTTGTGATAAAATAGATCGATTTTCCGGAGACTGGCTTCGGCCGATAGACTCCACTGAAGAGGATGTATAGTATGATAAAATTATCTGAAGAGGAAAAGAAGTCGCTGAAGGGCAGAGGCATTATTCTGAACCGGGATGGCGAGACCTTCTCCATCCGCGTCATAACGGGGGACAGCCTGCTCAGCGCCAGCCAGCTGGCCTGTGTGGCGGAGGCCGCCCGCCGCTACGGAGACGGAAATGTGTCCATGACCGTCCGCATGACGGCCGAGATCCAGCGCGTCCCCTACGAGAACATCGAGCCCCTGTGTGAGCTGCTGGCCACCGAGGGTCTGTACAGCGGCGGCACCGGGGCCAAGGTGCGCCCCATTGTGCCCTGCAAGGGCACCGTCTGCGTCCATGGCCTCATTGACACCCAGGCCCTGGCCCGTGAGCTCCACGAGAAGTTCTACCTGGGCTGGCACGACGTGACCCTGCCCCACAAGTTCAAGATCGGCATTGGCGGATGTCCCAACAACTGCATCAAGCCCGGCCTGAACGACTTCGGCATCATGGGCCAGCGGGTGCCCAAATACGATCCCGATAAGTGCCGGGCCTGCGGCAAGTGCAATGTGGCGGCCAAGTGTCCTATGAAGATCTGCGCCAAGGGCGAGGACGGCAAGATGGTCTGCCAGAGCCAGCTATGTACCAACTGCGGCAAGTGCATCGACGCATGTCCCTTCCACGCTGTGGAGGAGGTCACCGTGGGCTATAAGGTCCTGGTGGGCGGCATCTGGGGCAAGCACCAGCGGATGGCCACCGCCCTGGAGGGCGTGTACACCCACGACCAGGTGCTGGAGATCCTGGAAAAGACCCTGACCCTCTGGAAGGACCAGGGCAAGGCCGGCGAGCGGTTCGGCCTGTACCTGGAGCGCACCGGTGTTGAAAACTTCACCAAGCAGCTCCTCGGCTGACATCAATCAAGGCGAAAAGTCCTCCTCCGGTTGATCGGAGGAGGACTTTTTTGCGGTTTTTCAGAAAAATATGCACCATTGGGAGAAAAGGGTGGAAAACCTCCGGAGCGGCAGGTAAGCTCACAGCCGGTCATTCTCCTGCCCCCAGTGCCAGCCCAGATGGAAGAGCAGGGCGGGGATGGCACCGCCCAGACAGTTGATCAGCTTCTCAGCGGGGGCCAGGATGGGAAACAGGATCACCACCACATTGCCCGTTCCCAGGCAGGGGAGGGCGGTCAGACCCAGCATACCACTGAAATCAAGGCTGGAGAAGCAGTCCAACGCTGAGACACCCACCGTGAGGACCAGCAGAAGGGTCAGAACCTTTGCGGGGGAGCGGAGGGGCGGATTCCCCGGCTTGCGGCCGGTGAGCTGGCCGCCGGCCAGGAAGGGCAGCAGGAGCAGAACCAGGGTCAGCACATCGAACCAAAGGGGGCTCGCCTGCATGAACCAATGGAAAAAGGCAAAGAAAACCAGCCCGGCCGTCACAGCCAGGGAGAAGAGGTAGGTCCATAAAAAGCCCAAAAGATACCGTCTCACTGCCAAACCTCCGTTCCATAGGTACCGTCATTGTGTTCCATGACCTCCAGGGGCAGATACTCCAGCTTGCCCTCCTCCAGTACCTGGTAGCAGCTGATGAGCTGGGAGGAGCGGCGGCCGTAGTTGTCCTCTGCCAGCAGGGCCAGGGTCAGCCTGTCCCCCGCCTTGGCCTGGGGGACCTCCACCGGGACCTCCAGGCTGGCGGTCAGGAACCAGTCGTCCCGGTTCTCAATGCCCTTGTCCAGGTCCACAGGGAAGGCGGTGGTCTGGACGTCGTTCAAGAAGGTCACCACCTCCAGGCGTCCGGGGCGCACCGGCCGGGCCAGACCGGCTCCGTTCCAGCAGAAGATGTCCAGGGATACCGCCTCGAAGGCCCCCTGGACCAGGCCGCTCTGCTGGAGGGCGGTCCAGGTGACAGAGGCATTGGCCAGGCTGATGGCGTAGGCCTCGGCCCCCTGGGTCTGGTCCAGCAGCTGGGTCTGGCTGGTGCCGTCCTCCCGGTGAATCAGCAGATAGAGGGGGATGGAGTCCCGGATGGGCAGGGTGATGCGGCTGGTGAAGTGGAGGTTGTTTCCCTCCGCCGCGTCACAGCTGACCACCCCGTCCTCCTGCCGGGCCAGAAATTGGACCTCAGTGTCCGCCGTCCCCTCCTTCAGGGTGACGGCCAGCTCCCAGGTCCAGGTGTTTTGCTCCAGGTCAGCGGACACCACCGCCAGCCGCTGGTCGGCAATCAGGCTGTTTTCCGCGTGGAGGGACTGCTGGACCTCCTGGTTCACACCGGAAATGATCTCCCCCTGCAAGCCGGCCAGCTCACCGGAGAGATGTTCAATGGAGCGGTCCATGCTGTGAAGCCACTCATAGAGCCAGACGCCCCCCACCAGCGCTGCGGACAGGACCAGGATCATGGGCCAGCGCCAGCGTCTCCGGGATTGCCTGCGGTGGGCGGCGTACCGCTCGTCCAGCCGCTGGACCAGCCGGGCCAGCTCCTCCTCGGGGAGGACGGCGGGGGAGGAGACCGGATCCTGCCCCTCGGACTGGTCCGATTCCTCCAGCTCCAGCAGCCGGGCCAGGGAGACGCCCAGGGCCCTGCTCATGGCAATGCAGTTGTCTACGTCGGGGATGGCCCGGTCGGCCTCCCACTTACTGACCGCCTGGCGGGTCACCCCAACCAGCTCGCCAAGCGCCTCCTGGCTGAGACCCTTTTCCCGCCGCAGGGCTGCGATCCGTTCTCCTAAGGTCATGCCGCCCACTCCTTTCATCTACCTGGATGATAGCGTGTTTCCCCCTTTGAGTCAATCAAATTTGGGTTCCAATCTGTCAACCGGAGGTTACATCGGCGGTTTTTTCCTGCTTTTTGCGGGGTGTAGCAAAAAATGCGGCCGGGAGACATCCCGGCCGCATTGGGGCTGCTGGCCTTACAGATAGCGCACGGCGGTGCCGTAGGCGATGATCTCAGCGGCCCCGGCCATCATGGAGGCGGAGCCGTAGCGCACGTTGATGATGGCGTCGGCGCCCATGGCCTCGGCCTCGTCCACCATCCGCTTGACGGCCATCTGGCGGGCCTCATTGAGCATCTCGGTGTAGCCCTCCAGCTCGCCGCCCACCAGGCCCTTGATCCCGGCCATGAAGTCCTTGCCGAAGTTCTTGGAATAGACAATGGCCCCCTTTACCATACCAAGGGCCTCCAGCTCCTTGCCGGGAATGTGGTCGATATTGACGATAAACATAATATTCTCTCCTTATAATACAATATGTAATTGAAAATCCGGGGTTCAGTACTTTTTGGCCTCCTCCTCCTCGCCGCGCTCCAGCTCCAGCTTCCGCTGACGCAGAGCGACAATTGTCCCTGCGATCACGGCAATCAGAAGGACGGCGCAGAGGATGACGTCAAAGATCGCGAGGACCTTGGCGGACCGGAAACCGTACAGCAGCCCGGCAATCAGCAGCAGAGAGCCGATGATCAGAACGGCCGCAGTGATCCGGGGGATGCGCATGGGGTGCTCAGTAGTTTTTCGCATCGTCGATCTCTCCTTTTGAAATCTCTCTGACCCGCTGCCACAGGGCCAGCAGCACCATGAGGATGACCACGGCCAGCAGCAGGATGAACAGTACGATTAGGGGAAGGGGCGGGGCATCCGCCGGGTCGGTCTGATAGGCCCACACCAGCATTGCAATGAGGGCGGCCAGCAGGGCCGACATAATGGCGGCGGGAGCGACGGCGCCCATATAGCGGCGGGGCTTCATATCCCGGTTCTGCTTGTTCTGGAAGGTGGCACCCTGCTCCTCCAGCTGGGCCATCTCCTCCAGCAGGGCCTGGGCGTCCAGGCTCTGGAGCTTGCCCGTACACTGGGTCAGTCTGCGGCAGAATATCATGGATTGCTCCAGGTTCTCCTTCTCCCGCTCCAGGGTGACCAGGTGCCGGCGCATCCCGTCGGCCACGGTGCTGGACCCGGCCTGCATACTGCGGATGTCCTCCAGGGGCAGGCCCAGCTTGCGCAGCAGCTTGATCTGGCGGAGGATGTCTACCTCCTCCTGGCCGTAATCCCGGTAGCCGTTCTCACTGTTGCGCCGGGGGGAGAGCAGTCCCTGCTCCTCGTAGAAGCGGATATTCTTTTTGGTGATGCCCACCTGGGCCTCCACCTCGTTGATTTTCATACCCGGTATCCTCCTTTCAGACGCCATTTTATACCTTCCATAAGGGGGAAGGTCAAGAGAAAGTTCCATTTTTTCAAAAAAGTTCCCTTGTATCACTTGGCCGTTCCGTCTATAATATGGCTATCAAATGGTCCGCACAAGACGGACCGGCTTAAAGGGACGGAGGAAAGCACATGGCAAATCTGCTGGACTATCTGGACTGGCGCGGAGACCTGACACTGGAGCAGGCTCCCTTTAATGAGGTGGACAACCTCATTTTATCGGAGCTGTCCTATCTGGATTTTAAGGGGATCGTTCCGCCCCTGGGGGAGAAGAAACGGATCCCCCTGGCGCAGGCGGCAAAGAAGTTCTTTGTGGCCCATCCGGATGGGGAGCGGATCGACATGGGAGTGATGGTCCCGGATCAGACCCCCGACATGCTGAAAAAGATGGCTGCCTCCAACCGCTTTGGGAAAATGGAGCTGGGCTGCTGCGTGGACCAGGTCAGCGCGGCGGGGGAGCGGGCCGAACAATTTGCCGCCCTGGCCATTGACACGGGAGACGGGCAGATCTACTGCGCCTTCCGCGGGACAGACGATACCCTGGCCGGCTGGCGGGAGGATCTGGAGCTGAGCTGCGTCCCGGAGGTGCCGGCCCAGAAAAAAGCGGTGGAGTATGTGGATACCGTGGCTGGAACCTTCCGGCGGAAGAAGCTTCGGCTGGGCGGACACTCCAAGGGCGGGAACCTGGCGGTCTATGCCGGAATCAACTGCGCCCCTCTGGTCCAGCGGCGGATCACCTCCGTCTGGTCCAATGACGGCCCCGGATTTCATGTGGAAGTCCTGGACCTGCCCGAGCACAAGCGGATCGAGGACCGGATCTTCAGCATCGTGCCCCGCTCCTCCACAGTGGGGATGCTGCTGGAGCACGAGGAGCGCTACACTGTGGTGGACAGCGACCAGCTGGGCCTGTGGCAGCATGACGGCTTCTCCTGGCAGGTGATGGGGGACCACTTCATTCATCTGCCCGAGCTGAGCGAGCAGGCCAGGGAGGGCGGTCTGGCCCTCCGGGAGTGGCTGCATGGCCTGACGGTGGAGCAGCGCTGCCGCTTTGTTGACGCGCTGTTTCAGGTGCTGACCACCAACGGGGCGGAGACCCTGACGGACCTGAAGGAGGAGAGCCTCAAGGGGATGCTCACCATTGCCAAGACCATGACCGAGCTGGATAAGGAGACCAGGGACTGCCTGATCGACTTTGTACAGCTGCTCTTTTGGAACAACGCCCGCATGATGCTGGGGGATATCCAGGCCCAGGCCGGGAAACGCCAGAAGCGGAACCGGAAAAAAGCGGAGCAGAAGGCTGAGGCTGCCGAGCAGAAAAAGAGCGCAAAGAGAGATTGACACTGGGACGAAATTGAATATAATAGGGGTCAATGATTGAGAAATCTGCGTTCTTCCGTGAGGGTGTGAGTTATGAAAGAACAATCCGCACAGAGCCTGTTTGAACAGGAAAGCATAGGGAAGATCCTCCTGCACATGGCTCCGCCGGTGATGCTGGCCCAGCTGATCCAGTCCATGTACAACATCGTGGACAGCTATTTTGTGGGTCAGTATTCCGGGGACGGCCTGACCGCCCTGTCTGTTATTTATCCCATCCAGCTCATCATCACCGCCATTGCGGTGGGAACCGGTGTGGGCGTCAATACCCAGATGTCCCAGGACTATGCCCACGGCCGGACCAAGAAGGCCTACCGCGTGGCGGGCACCGGCCTGGTGCTGGCTGTGATCAGCTGGGTGATTTTTGCCATTGTCAGCGCATTGATTATCCGCCCATATTCGGTGATCTCGGCCTCCTCGCCCCAGGCGGTGGAGTACGCCGTCACCTACGGTCATATCGTCTGCATCGGCAGCCTGGGCGTATTTTTGGAGAGCGTCTGGAGCAAGGTCCACCAGGCCAGGGGCAACATGAGCCTGCCCATGCTGGCCCAGGTGGCGGGTGCCCTGACCAACATTGTGCTGGACCCGCTGCTGATTTTCGGAAAGGGCCCGTTTCCTGCCCTGGGCATCGCGGGCGCGGGATATGCCACCGTGGCGGGCCAGCTGGTCTCCGCCCTGATCACCGTGTCCGCCCTGCACAAGCCCCCCAAGCTGGAGGCGCTGCCGGCCTACGCCCGGCGAATCTACTATCTGGGCTTTCCGTCCATCTTCATGCAGCTGCTGTTCACCGTCTACATCCTGGCCCTGAATATGATCCTGGCCAGCTTCTGTGACGAGGCGGTGACGGTGCTGGGTCTCTATTACAAGCTCCAGTCCTTCTTCTTTATCCCGCTGAACGGACTTCAGACCTGTATTGTGCCGCTGCTCAGCTATACATACGCCAAGCATAATTTCCAGCGGTGCAAAAAGATCCTATGGAGCGTGATGCTGGTATCCATGGGCTTCATGCTGGTGGGCATCGTGAGCTTCGAGCTGATCCCGGCGCAGCTTCTGGGCATTTTTGCAAAGGATTCTGCCACAGCGGTCTTTGAAATCGGCGTTCCCGCCCTGCGCATCATCGGCACCAGCTTCCTGCCCGCGGTGGTTTCGCTGACCATGCCGATCTTCTTCCAGGCCATCGGTGCGGGCAAGCCAAGCATCCTGCTGTCCCTGACCAGACAGATCTTCTGCCTGATCCCTATTTTCTGGCTGCTGTCCAAAATCGGTCTGATGTACGCCTGGGCGGCATTCCCACTGTCTGAGCTGATCTGCGGCAGCGTGGGCCTGTACCTGCTGAACCGTCAGCTGCGTCAGTGGAAGATTTACGAGAGCAAGTATCCCGACAACAAGAGGAGGAACACGGTTATGAAGATGATTACCGCAGTCATCAGCAAGAAGGATTCCGACGAGGTGTGCGGTGCTCTGGCCGAGGCCGGGTACTACTTCACCAAGATGGCCACCAGCGGCGGCTTTTTGAGCGGCGGCAACACCACCCTCATCATCGGCACCGAGGCCGACCGGGTGCAGCAGGCCGTGGATATCATCCGCTCCAACTGCTCCAAGCGGACGGAGAAGGTCCCCACCACCATCCAGCTGGGCTCCCGGTCTGTGAGCAGCACGCCTGAGGTGGTTGTGGGCGGCGCCACCGTGTTTGTCACCGAGGTGGAGCAGTTCGAGAAAATGTGATCGGCACAGCGGAAAACCAGGCCCCCGGAGTGGGACCTCCCAGCCGATCCTGCACAGAGAACAGAAGAAGGCCGTCGGTTTCCCCTTCACAGGGGCAGCCTCGGACGTACGGGAAACCCCGGCAGAAATTACTGAAGCAATTTCTGCCGGGGTTCTTTTATGCAAGGCTCCTGTATAGTGGAGCAGGAAGATAACATCCGGCTTTTGAGGCTAAGGGCATCTGAACCGCACGGGCGAAGAAAATGGGAGATTTCTTTTTATTTGATAGTTCACCTTCTTCTTGCTTCCTGGATGTGATATAATTAAAATCAGGATAATAGTATCAGAAATCTAAAATAATTTCATGCAGAGGGAGGAGAAACAGATGAGAAAATGGTTTACGTCAAAAGAAGCAAAAAAAATCACAGGTATTATCCTGATTTTGTGTGTTACCTTGATTGTCCAAATTATCAGCTTTTTCAGTTTCAATCAAAAACTGTATGATATGTCTCTGGAGCACTCCATGCATCAGGTCGAGGAATTGTCAGTCTTTGTTGAGAAAAACCTTCAGCTGGAGGTGGAGCGCTACATTCACATCCTTCAAGTTATCGGATCCCAGTTGGAGGACGCTGAGACGATGGGAGTGCAGGGAGTGGTTGATAAACTCAGCAAGGCACATGACATTTCACAATTTAAAATGCTGGGTGTTTCCGATTTGGACGGAAACGGGGTGAACTCAGCAGGAAGTCAATATGATATTTCCTATGAGGGGATAAGGGAGCAGATCCAGCGCGACAAAGTCTATATTTCCAATGTCCTGAAGGATAACCATGAAACCTTGATCTTTATTGGCGTTCCCCTGAAAATCAATGATAAGATCTGTGGAATTGTCTGGGGGAAATATGTGCTTACAGACCTGTTGAAGAATATGGAATTTAATGATGACGGCTATAAATATTTCCAGATCATTGACGACAAGGGACACTATCTTCTCTGTTCAAACAATAAATTTACACTCGGACCGAAACAGCAATCTGCGGATGAGACAATATGGGATGAGATGGAGGAATATCAGTATGCCAATGGAATGTCCGCACAGAAAATTTACGAAATGGTGCAGAAACGAGAAAGTGGGGTATTCTATTTTGAAGGCAACGGACAGGGCCGCTATGTCAACTACCGTCCGCTGAAGATCAATAACTGGTACTTATTTTCTGTCCAGGTGTCAGATGAGCTGCATACCTATGTCTACCGCACACGGCAAACTGCTGTCCATCTCTTTACGATCTTTACAATCGGCCTGCTGATCATATTCGGAGCGATCTACAACCTGATCTACACCATGTATAAAAGGATCGTCAAACAGAACCGTGAGATGCAGGCCATCAATGGGATGTTCCAGGCAACACTCCAGCAGACGAAGAATATCCCGTTTGCCATAGATTATAAGCTCCAACAGATCGTATTGTATGGCTATCCGACCAAAGAGGTGAATCAGTACTGCACCTTTGACGACATGCGGTCTGAGAATATGCTGAAAAAGGGACTTCTGGATCCGGAGAGCTTGGAGGAATATGAAAAATTCTATCAGAGCGTGCTTGTTCAAAAAGAGAAGTGCGATCCAGTCATCATCTATTCCCGGCTTGGGAAAAATATGGAGTGGCTGCGGATCAGTATTACCTCAGACTCTTCGGAGGATGGCGATCAGATGATCGGCGTACTGGAAAATTATGGGGAACACAAGAAAAAAGACCTGAAAATTGAGAAGCATAGTGATAACATCAAAAAAATCGAGAAAAAATCCCAGACCGATTTTCTTACGAGCCTGTACAATCGTGAGGCCTTTATTGAGAGAATACGGCCTGCGCTGGAGGAAAATGAACAGAAAAAGCAGATATGTGCCCTGATGATTCTGGATCTGGACCACTTCAAAGAGGTCAATGACTGCATGGGTCATGGAATGGGGGATATTGTCCTTCAGCATACGGCCAACACGCTGAGCAGCTTTTTCCGCAAGGGCGATCTCGTGGGGCGTCTGGGCGGTGATGAGTTTGTGATCTTTGTGGAGAATGTCGGGAATGTAAAGGCGTTTGAAGGCCGGATCGAAGAACTGAATCGCATTCTGTGCAAAACCTATCACAAGAATGGAGAGAGTGTTCAGGTCAGTGCTTCGATTGGTGTTATGCTAACGAATGAGAAGCACACGACCTTTGAAGAACTCTATGAAAAAGCGGATCAGGCGCTGTATCAGGTCAAAAGAGCCACGCGGAATGGATATCATATTTATTCCAAGAGAAAGTAATCAGGAAAGGAATTGTTCCGCTTGCAGATTGCGCTGTGTGATGACAAGCAGCAGCCGAATATCCTGAAAGCCTTTCTTCAGGCATACGAAACCATACATGGCCTGGAGCTGACCATCACACACACGCTCCTTCCGCCTTATTTGTAAGATCCATTTTACTCCGATTTTTGGAAGGCAACAACGCAGCTGATAGTTAAGCGCACAGAGGCATCCAGCTTCATGATGCAATTAACCTAAAAAAAGACATCGTCAAAAGACGGTGTCTTTCAGCTTAGGCCCTATTCTTTTCGCTGGAGCAATCGGATCATACGAATGCGCCCCAGGCACTTGATGTCCGGTGTACAGTCCTATTCTTTCTCCAGAATCAGGTTCATATATACATCACTCCGGCCGATCAATTTCTGCTCCATGGTGTAGTAATACACTTCACCAAGCACTTTGTTCCTGCCAGGCCGCAGCCGTGTGACATCAATGCTGTCTGCCTGAATCATGGTGCCTTCCTTTACAAAGGGACTGTCATAGATCTTCTCTCCATCCAGTCGGATTACCAATTTCATCAGACGATCCTGGTTCAAATTCGAAAAGTACAGATTCTGCATCGTGCCGTTTTCGATGAGCACATCAGGGCACATCCGAATCCTCACGTCTCCACCGGCTGTATCATGACAAGATTCCTCAATTTCCACAACGACAGCCGTACTTGGCAGCATCTTAGGCTCGGCGGCACAGCGGCCCATCAGGAATCCAAGCAATGTGCAGAAAAAAATCAGCGCCAATCGCGCAAACCATCGTCTTTGTTTTGCGTTCTGTGTGTCCAAGTCAGTTCCTCCTCTTACAATGGGGCGGAGAATCAAGGTTCTCCGCCCACGATCTGAGCCTTATTCTGCACTTAAGCAAAAGGTCGCAACAAGATTCGCCACAGGCTGATCTGTGATCGCCGCAGTGACCACGCTGGTTTTGCCTGTGATCACAGTGGTATCCTTGCCACCGGGTGCAATCATCACATTTTTTGCGAAACCGGTACCGGACAAATCATGGCCGTCCCCCAGGATCGCCAGCTTTTTTGTATTGGCCATCATAGACGTAAAATCAGTCTCCGGGGAAACCAACTCCCATTCGGGCACAGCAAATGCGGTAATGCGCGCCAGTTGAACCCCTCCAACGTCGGCGTTATTGATCACATCAAAGTTTTTATCAGCGGTCAGATCTGTACAGCCGGCGTCAGCTGACAGCAGGATACAGTCCGGAACGGTAACGTCGATCAGGCCGGGTACTGTGCCGGAAGGCTCAACCGTCAAATGGACATCGGTGGACGTTTTCGACTCGACAGCATGGGCCGGGAACATGCTGATTGACAGTGCGAATACCGCACACAGAATTGCAGAAATCACTTTTTTAAAACACACTGGATCGGGTTCCTCCTTTAAATCAGTGACAGATATCGTAACTCACCGCCGATCCAATACATCCAAATGGAACCATCATAATCGCTGAACAGCGGCCAGTACAATCGGGCGGAGCATCCGGACCTCCGGTGAGCCGTTCTGCCGCTTTATCCTATGTTTGATCGTCTTGCAGCGTTCCCGCCACCCCACACTGAGCAGTATCCGGTGTTGCAGACAGCTTCTTTACAGGCAGGAGGAAGGGCTCCGCCGAGGAACTTATTGCCAGACGAAGAAAGGCCATCGGGTAAAATCCGATGGCCTTTCACAACGTGTTTTGAGCAAAAGTGAGTGGACAGCAGAGCGAATCAGATGCACAACCGTAAAATCCATGGTACAATGGGGCTGCGAACAGGCGTGGTTTGCAGCAGCATAACAGAAAGGAGCTCGCCGAATGAACAAAACAGAGTCTAAAGCGGTTTATGCCCTTTGGCACAGCTATGAGCTGGTGGATGGTGACGGTCCCCGCGATGAGGACAAGCTGATCGGCATTTTTTCCACCCGGGAAAATGCACAGAACACCATCGAGCTTCTGAAGAACAAAGAGGGCTTTCGGGATCACCCGGTCAGCTGTTTTTCGATTGATCCGATGAAGCTGGACCGGATCGGCTGGGCGGACGGCTTCACCACTGTCCGATGGACCGAGCAGCCCTGACCCCGGAACCCCAGGCATGGAAAACGGCGTGACTTTGGTCACGCCGTTTCTTGATGCAGTCTTTTGAAATTCGCGCGCTGTATGGACCGGTTGATCCCGGTCTTGTAGCACAGCTCCGCTCTTCGGCGGCCTCCGGGCCCAGGGTTCCAAGGCAAAACCGCGCTCTTGCCGGTGACCACTGCAACCGGATTTCCCTTTGCCATATAGAGCAACTTGTGCTCAGGAATCCTGCGGCAGGACCCTGCCACGTCGGGCTGAACCCGTATATCAGCCTGCAAGCTTCTCCTTCAGGGTAACTGTGGCAGATTCGATCTGATGATCGGAGATACTGCTGATGTGGATGGCAAGGTTCTGGATCTCCAGGTCGATGTCCTGCGGCCCCTCGCCGGGTATGGACTCCAGCACGCTGAACACCAGTCCCGTGAGGGTGCCGCAGTCCTCCGACGCAATCTTGATCTCCAGAGCCGTCTCGATCTCGTGGAGATCCACATTGCCGCAGATCCGCCAGGTATGCTCGTCGATCTTCTCGATATGCGGCTCGCCCTCCTGGGGGCTCCCAGGCTCGTTGTCCAGCTTGCCCACCAGCTCCTCGATCAGGTCGAACAGGGTGATCACACCCACCATGCCGCCATATTCGTCCATGATGATGGCCATGGAATTGCGGGTCTTTTTCATGTTGCGGAACAGCATGTCGGCTTTGATGGTCTCGGGCACAAAGTATGCCGGCCGCACAGCGCAGGAGAGGATGCTCTCCTTGGTCCGCTCTGTCAGACGGAAGTAGTCCTTTGCGTTCAGGACGCCGATGATGTTGTCCGGAGAACCGTCACACACGGGATAGAGCGTATGGCGGCTGTTGTGGATGGTCTCCGACCACACATCCACATCGTCCTCCATCCATAGGATCACCACATCCGTTCTGTGGGTGGCAATGTCCCCCACGATGGTGTCGTCAAACTCAAAGACGTTCTGGATAAACTCCTTCTCCTCGTGGTCGATGGTCCCCTTTTCGCTGCCTGCGTCCACCATCATCCGGATCTCCTCCTCGCTCACCTGGTCCTCCGTCTCGTTGGGGTCGATGCCGCACAGACGGAGGACCAGGTTGGTGGAGATGGACAGGAACCACACAATGGGCTTGAACACGATGGAGATGCCGCTGACCAGTCCGGAGATGCCCATGGCCAGCTGCTCGGATTTCTTCATGGCGATGCGCTTGGGTACAAGCTCGCCGAAAATCAGGGTAAAGTAGGACAGGATCAGCGTGATCAAAACGACCGCGATGGTATCCAGCGTGGCGTAGGGCAGGTTGACTCCCAGGCTCTGCACCCAGTCCACCAGCGGCTCGGAAAAGTTATCCGCGGCAAAGGCACTGCCCAGAAAGCCTGAGAGGGTAATGGCCACCTGGATGGTCGCCAAAAACTTTGCCGGCTCCCGGGTCAGGCGCAGCAGGCGCCTGGCCCGGTGCCCGCCCTGTTCCGCCATACGCTCCAGCTTGGTTTCGTTGATGGACAGAACTGCAATCTCAGCACTGGCAAACACAGCATTCAACGCGATCAGGATTATCTGAAACAGCAATAAAAACCCGATTGAATTACTCACAACACTTAAACCTCTTTCTAAAATCTTTCACGTTTCAATTTTCTTTCCCCAAAAGCATAAAACATGGCCTATGCATCCAAAAAAGCTGCACAGGTCATGTCTCGTTTCTATGTATGAGCAATTCATGTTTCATAGCGTCGATCTGCTTGGAATTCGCGTCACTGTCGAAATCGTCCATTGAGAATGATGTACCTCCTCTTTCAGAAAATGTTGAAATCTACTATACCGGATCCGATCTTTCTTGTCAACGAGATGTGCATAAAGATACGGTAAAGATATTTAGAATTCCGTAAAATACGTGTTAATTTCAAGTTTGTTCAAAAAATTGTTCGGAAACCAATTTTGCGGACCAGACTGTGCGGCGTCCCGGCAGGCAAAAAGGCCGCCGGATTTGTGTCGTACCTTTTTGGGGGAACATTTTTGCTTCAGCGGTTTGACACAGCTTAAATTGTTTTACAACAAAGAATGATTGACGGCATAAACCAAATTGAGTAAATGAAAATTTAATCGTTACTTCTAACAGAATAATATCGAAAATCTCCAATTTATGATATAATTTTGTTATTCTAATGCGCTCATCAGAACGGCACGCTGGCAGGATCCGATACAAAACCAAGGTCTGATTCACACAGATCAAATATGAAGATGCGGGTAATACAGTTCCTGATAATACAAGGCCTATTGCAAGACCCAACACTCTATTGGCAGTAAAAATATCACGCCCCAGAAGATGGGCAGAAGGTGTGGCAATAATCAATTCTATAAGAGGTGACTTGACATGAAGCAAATTAACATTCAACATTTTCTGGGAGAAACTGTATACACTGAGTTGGAAGATGTGCAAAAAACACCACCTTCTCTTGGTCATGAATATAATAAATAAACGCGAATTCCTTTAGGAGATGACAGAATGGATGAGAAAATAAGCCGAAAAGATGCCAATGCCCTGATACGAAAAGAAATGCGTACCATGATGAAGCAAGCAGGTTTTCCCAAAGCCGCACACCGATCCGGCTTGTTTTTCCGGGAGCAGGCTGGATTTTTACAGGCAATCACCCTTACGTTTAATTACTCTTTTCCAAATTTCAATGCCTACATCTTTCCAACGTTTTT
>JAHHSD010000031.1 GCA_020025425.1 Oscillospiraceae bacterium | reverse complement strand
TATCACAACAGAGCAATTCCAGCAGCTCTCCGGCAGCTACTTGCAGGAGATGGAGGCCCTGCGAGCAGCCATCCCGCAACAGGAGAAAACCATTCAGAAGCTGCGGGAGCAGGTCGTCGGGACGGAACACTTCATCACACTGGCCAAGCGCTATACAGACATTCAGGAGCCGACACCGGAGCTGCTGAGATTGTTCATCCGGAAAATCGTGGTACATGTGAAGGATGTAAAGTGGAGCAAGTACGCCCAGCAGACCGTGGATATCTACTACAACGACATCGGCTGCGTGGGTGCCGATGCAGAGCAAAGTGCCAGCACGCAGGAACCCGCATAAAAGAACCCCGGCAGAAATTGTCGAAGCAATCTCTGCCGGGGATTCCCGCGCATCCGAAGTTACCCCTGTGAAGGGGCAGCCTGGTTCCCCTCTGTTTTTTCATTATGTACAGAGATTGAAATTATCGCTTTCCCAGGACTGGAGGATCTCTGCGTACAGGTCCTCCTTTACCAGGAGCATGGAATATTCGCAGTCACAATACACCTCGTCCTCAAAGACCACGAAGCGGACTCCGGAGGTATTCAGGATCTGATTCAGCGCGGCAACAGACGATCTGAAATTGTCGATATCATCGCATTCCGTATAAATTCTTTCCTTGTCAAGGAATGCCTGAAGCTCCGGCGAATGGATCCCCTTCTCCCCCAGGAAGGACGTCAGGGCAGGACGCACATCCTCCTCGTATCCCCCAAGCGAAATTCCATATTCCTTTTCGCACAGATACGCAAAGCAGAAGCATTCCACATCCAAATCTTCTTCCTCTGTAAAGTCCAAAAACTCGTCCAAATTTCTGAGGAACAGGATGTTGCAGAGGATCTCCTCATTGGCCTGGTAAAAGGCCTCGTACTCCTGGTTCTCCAGAAGTCTCAGCGTGTGCTGCAAGTCATTTTCTTCCTCCGGGGTGAGAATCAGGCGTGTTAACTCTTGAATTGTCATCATTCTATCCTCCTGGCTGGTGAACAGCTGTGGTTTCATTCCAATTTGGTACATAATATACCATCTTTTCCGCCGCAAATCAAGAAAAACCCAGGGCCGGACAGGCCGATTTCTCGGCCCTCCCGCCCTGGGTCTTTATCCGGGAGCCCTCCCGGTTTCGTTTCTGTTTTCGGAGCCGCTGTCCGGGCCGGGACTTGTCAGTCTGCCAGCTTTTCCATCAGGGCGGCCAGCTCCTCCAGCTTCTCCTCCGGCTCTCCGCTCTTCACTGCCTGAAGGACGCAGGACTTCATGTGGGCGGTGAGCACCAGCCGGTTGGTCTTTTTCAGAATGGACTGGGTGGCCATCAGCTGATTGGACACCTCCAGGCAGTAGCGGTCCTCATCCACCATCCGCAGGATGCCGTCGATCTGGCCCCGGGCCGTTTTCAGCAGCCGGGTAACCTGGGCGTGATCTGCTTTCATCGGATCTCCACCACCTGATAGCCAGCTTCTGTAACTGCGTCGGTGAGGGTCTGGTCGGCCACGTCCTTCTCCAGGGTCACGGTGGCGGACTTGCCCTCCAGGCTCATCTCCACGGCGGACACGCCGTCGATGGCGCTCAGGGCCTGCTCCACACGGCCGGTGCAGTGGGCGCACATCATGCCCTCAATGATCATGGTCTTTTTTGCCTCGCCCTTGGGGTCGACCACCTGGTAGCCGGCCTCGGTGACCGCGTCGATCAGGACCTGGTCAGCCACGTCCTTGGTCAGGGTCACGGTGGCGGACTTGTTTTCCAGGCTCATCTCTACAGCGGACACACCGTCGATGGCGCTCAGGGCCTGCTCCACGCGGCCCGTGCAGTGGGCACACATCATGCCCTCGATGATCAGAGTCTTGTTCATAGTATCTTCTCCTTTATTTTCAATCTCGGCTCCCTCGGGGGCAGAAACCTCCAGGGGGCAGGTATCCTGGGTATCACAGGGGCAGGGGGTAGGCTGTGCGGGGACATCCGACCTGAACTTGCTCTTGAAGAAGCGCAGACGCAGGGCGTTGGTCACCACAGTCACAGAGCTGAGGCTCATAGCCGCCGCGGCAAACATGGGGTTGAGCTGCCATTGCAGGAAGGGATAGAACACACCGGCAGCCAGGGGGATGCCCAGGGTGTTGTAGAAGAACGCCCAGAACAGGCCCTCCTTGATGGTGCGGATGGTGGCCCGGGACAGCTCCACCGCGGCGGCGGCATCCAGCAGGTCGGACTTCATCAGCACGATATCGGCGGACTCGATGGCCACGTCGGTGCCTGCGCCAATGGCCAGGCCCACATCGGCACGGGCCAGAGCGGGGGCGTCGTTGATGCCGTCACCCACCATGGCCACCTTCCTGCCCTGCTGCTGGAGCTCGTAAACCTTGCGCTCCTTATCCTGGGGCAGGACCTCGGCCATGACCTGGGTCACGCCCAGCTCCCGGCCGATGGCGTCGGCGGTGCGCCGGTTGTCGCCGGTGAGCATGACCACATCAAGGCCCAGCTCCCGGAAGGCGGCCACCGCTTTGGCGCTGGTGGGCTTGGGGGTATCGGCCACAGCCACAACGCCCAGCACACGCTTCTCATCTGCAAAGTATAGGGGGGTCTTGCCCTGCCCGGCCAGCGCCTCGGCCTTGGGGACAAAGTCTCCCAGCTCCACGCCGGCCTCCTCCATCATGGCCCGATTGCCGCCCATAAACACCTTGCCTTGCAGGGTGGCGCGGACGCCCCGGCCGTGGACGGCGGAGAAGCCCTCCACAGCGGCCAGCTTGAGCCGGCGGGCCTTGCTCTCCTCCACGATGGCGGTGGCCAGGGGGTGCTCCGAGGGGCCCTCCAGGCAGGCGGCCAGGGTGAGCAGGCCCTCCTCATCGATCTCGCTGCCGGACAGGATGTCGGTGACCACCGGCTTGCCCTGGGTCAGGGTGCCCGTCTTATCCAATACAACGGTGTCGATGGTGTGCAGGGTCTCCAGGGCCTCGGCGGACTTGATCAGGATGCCGTTCTCAGCACCCTTGCCGGTACCCACCATAATGGCCACAGGGGTGGCCAGGCCCAGGGCGCAGGGGCAGGAGATGACCAGCACGGACACGCCGGCTGTCAGGGCCCGGGTCACGTCGAAGCCGGTGGCAAAGAGCCACACCACAGCGGTGACGGCGGCAATGACCATGACCACGGGGACGAACACGCCGGCCACCTTGTCGGCCATCTTGGCGATGGGCGCCTTGGAGGCCGAGGCCTCCTCCACCAGTCGGATCATCTGGGCCAGGGTGGTGTCCTCGCCCACGCGGTCGGCCTCAAAGGTGAAGAAGCCGGATTTATTGATGGTAGCGGCGGCCACCTTATCGCCGGGGCCCTTGTCCACGGGCAGGGACTCGCCGGTAAGGGCGGACTCGTCCACAGCGGACTGGCCCTCCACGATCACGCCGTCCACAGGGATGGACTGGCCGGGGCGCACCACGATGCGGTCACCCACCCGGACCTCCTCCACGGGGATCTCGGTCTCCACCCCGTCCCACAGAACGGTGGCCGTCTTGGGGGCCAGATCCATCAGGCGGGTGATGGCCTCGCCGGTCTTGCCCTTGGAGCGGGTCTCCAGGAACTTGCCCATGGTGACCAGAGTCAGGATCATGCCCGCACCCTCAAAGTACAGGTCCATGTGGTATTTGCCCACCAGCGCCATGTCCCCATGGCTCAGGCCCCAGCCCATCTGATAGATGGCAAAAACGCCGTAGACCACGGCGGCGGCGGAGCCCACCGCGATCAGGGAGTCCATATTGGGCGCGCCGTGGATCAGGGTCTTGAAGCCCACCTTATAGTACTTGTCGTTCAGATACATGATGGGCAGGACCAGCAGCAGCTGGGTCAGGCCGAAGGCCACAGCGTTCTCCAGGCCCAGCAGAAATGCGGGCAGCGGAGCGCCCATCATGTGGCCCATAGAGATATAGAACAGGGGGATCAGGAACACAAAGGACCAGATCATCCGGTGCTTCATGTTGGCCATCTCCTCCTCCATGACCTGGTTCTGGGGCTTGGCCCGGCTCTTGGCTTTGCTGCCGCTGTCGGGCAGGGAGGCTCCGTAGCCGGACTCCACCACCGCCTTGACGATGTCCTGAGCGGTCAGCTGACCCTCATCATACTCCGCCACCATGCTGTTGGTCAGCAGATTGACAGTGGCCTGTTTGACCCCGGGGACCTTGTTGACCGCCTTTTCCACATGGCTGGAGCAGGCGGAGCAGGTCATCCCCGTGATGTTAAATGTTTGCTTCATCGTTTCTCTCATTCCTTTCCGCTTCCGGTTCCGATCCGTCCGCGAATTCCCCCTCTGGACCTTTTTCTATACACCCCCGGGGGGTGGGGTGATTTGAGCATACCACAGTTTTTTACATTTGGCAAGTGGTCTCTCCCTTTTCTTTTCCGGTTCCGCCCTTTCCATCTTGTGCAAAATATGTTATTCTAATAAAAATAAGATTCCCGTATGTGAGGTGTTTCCAATGGAAAAATTATATTATGAGGACTCCTTCCTCACCCAGTTCACCGCGGCGGTGGAAACCTGCGTCCAGGGGAAGCGGGGCTGGGACGTGGTCCTGGACCGGACGGCCTTCTACCCGGAGGGGGGCGGCCAGCCCTATGACCTGGGCGTGCTGGGCGGCGTCAATGTCCTGGAGGTCCACGAGCGGGAGGGCCGGGTGGTCCACACCTGCGACGCCCCCCTCACCCCCGGAACCCAGGTGGAGGGCCGGATCGACTGGCCCCGCCGGTTCGACCTGATGCAGAACCACTCCGGCGAGCACATTGTCTCCGGCATCGCCAACCAGTGGTGGGGCTGCGACAATGTGGGGTTTCACATGGGGAGTGACCTCATCACCATTGACCTGAACACCATGATCGACGAGGAGCAGCTCCAGAAGCTGGAGGATGCGGCCAACCGGTACATCTGGGAGGACCACCCCATCGTCATCACCTACCCCACCCCTGAGGAGCTGCCCCATGTGGAGTACCGCAGCAAAAAGGAGCTGACGGGCCAGGTGCGCATCGTCTCCTTCCCCGGGGCGGACACCTGCGCCTGCTGCGGCACCCATGTGCGCTCCTCCGGTCAGATCGGGCTGGTCAAGCTGCTGTCCGTCCAGAAATTCCGGGACGGCGTGCGCATTGAGCTGGCCTGCGGCGGGCGGGCCCTGGCCTATCTCAACGGTACGTTGGGCCAGAACCGCCATATCTCCAACCTGCTCTCCGCCAAGCCCATGGAGACGGCGGCGGCCGCCGAGCGGCTGCTGGCGGAAAATGCCCAGCTCAAGTCCAGGATCCTGGCCATGGAGGACCGGCGCTTCGCCTCCCTGGCCCGGCACTACAAGGACCGGGGGGATGTGCTCCTTTTCGACGAGGACCTCTCCCCCGACGGCCTGCGCCGCCTGTGCGACGCCATCCTCCAGGGCTGCGGCGGCCGGTGCGCCTGCTTCTCCGGGGACGACCGGGAGGGCTACAAATACGCCCTTGGCCAGAAGGACGGCGACCTGCGGGCCCTTGTGAAGGAGCTGAACAGCACACTGGAGGGCCGGGGCGGCGGCAAGCCCGGCTTTGCCCAGGGCTCTGTGAAGGCAGACCGTGGGGCCATCGAGGCTTTCTTTGCCCAGCACTGATCCGCACTCCCGGTGAGCACCCCGTCCGGACTTGGACAGGTGCTCACCATTTTTTACACCTTTCGTACAGCGTAAAAATTAAGCCGCTCATAAATTTAGTAGTGACTTTTTATTTTTTGGCAGCTATGGTATCATGAGCACGATTGGAGGGAATGCCATGTATCAGAAGAAGCTGAAGGAGGACATCCGCTGTCCTCTGGAGTACGGTCTGGAGGTCTTTGGCGGGAAGTGGAACTCCCGGGTGATCTGCGTACTGGCGGAGCTGGGCACGCTGCGTTACAGCGAGCTGCGCCGGGAGATGACCAACATCACCGACACTGTACTGGCCGCAACCCTGAAGTCTCTCATCTCCCACGACATGGTGGAGCGCCGTTCCTTTGATGAGATCCCCCCTCGGGTGGAGTACAGTCTCACCGAGAAGGGCCGCTCCGTCCTCCCCATTTTACAGAGCATCTGCCAGTGGGCCGGGGCCTTCCACCGGGACCCAAATGCCCAACCCATGAAGCAGTGCGAAAAATGTGACTTTTCATCAGAAAACAAAGGAAATTAAGAATGAATAACAAAGAAACCCTTCTGCAAAAAGGTCCTGTGGTAGGACTTCTGGCCATGGTCTGCTGCTTTTTGTGGGGCAGCGCCTTCCCCAGCATCAAGATCGGCTATCAGCTGTTCCAGATCGCCCCGGAGGACACCCCCTCCCAGATCCTGTTTGCGGGCGTCCGATTCACCCTGGCCGGCCTGCTGACCATCGCCATCGGAAGTGCCCTCACCCGCACCTTCCTCCGCCCCGCCCGCAGCTCCTGGCGGATGGTATGGAACCTGTCCATGACCCAGACCGTGATCCAGTACCTGCTCTTCTATATCGGCCTGGCCCACACCTCCGGCGTCAAGGCCTCCATCATCGAGGCCACCAACGTGTTCCTGGCCATCCTGATCTCCAGTCTCCTGTTCCACTATGAGAAGCTGGGAAAAGGAAAAATCATCGGCTGTCTGCTGGGCTTTGCTGGTGTGGTGCTCATCAATCTGACCGGGACCGGCCTGGATAGCTCCATGACCTTCCTGGGCGAGGGCTTCATGCTCCTGTCCACCCTGTCCTACGCCACCTCCTCTGTGCTGATCAAAAAATACGGCGCGCTGGAGAACCCTGTGACGCTCAGCGGCTATCAGTTCACCCTGGGCGGTCTCATCATGGTGGCCGCGGCCCTGGCCATGGGCGGCCGGCTGCAAGGCTTTACCCCCGCCTCTGTACTGCTGCTCATTTACATGGCCATGATCTCCGCCGTGGCCTATTCCATCTGGGGCATCCTCCTGAAGCATAACCCGGTGGGCCGGGTGGCCGTCTACGGCTTTATGAACCCGGTCTTTGGAGTGATCCTCAGCGCAGTCCTGCTCAAGGAGCAGAACCAGGCCTTCACCGTCCAGGGGCTGATCTCCCTGCTGCTGGTGTGTGTCGGCATCTATGTTGTCAACCGGGACTTCTCCCCCAGCGGGGCGGAGTCCTCCCACAAGGAAATCGTATCGTAAGGAGGAATTTACCATGTTTACTTCTGTTGCCCACATCGGAATCACCGTCACCGATCTTGACCGTTCCGTCGCCTTCTACCGGGACGTACTTGGCCTGACCTATCAGGGCGAAATGCGCATGGGCGGCCCGGAGACGGCCAATCTCTTCCACCACATCGGCTGCCAGGCCCGGGTCGCCTACCTGCGCACCGCCGATCCGGCGGCCCCCAGCGTGGAGCTGATCCAGCCCGTCAGAGCCGACTGACAGAAAGGAGCCCATTGCATGGCGCAGGATACCATCCGCGTCAACGACGCGACACAAAATAACCTCAAGCACGTCTCTCTGGACATCCCCAAGCACCAGATCACTGTGGTCACCGGGGTCTCCGGCTCCGGCAAATCCTCTCTGGTGCTGGATACCATCGCCGCCCAGTCCCGCCGGGAGCTGAACGAGACCTTCCCCAGCTTCGCCCAGCGGTATCTGCCCAAATACCGGCGGCCCCAGGTGGGCAGCATCGAGCGCCTGCCCACCGCCATCGTCATCGACCAGAAGAAGCCGTCCTCCAACGTCCGCTCCACCCTGGGCACCTACACGGACATCTACTCCATCCTCCGGGTGCTCTTCTCCCGGGTGGGCCGGCCCTTTGTGGGCTACTCCGACTCCTTCTCCTTCAACCACCCCCAGGGGCGCTGCCCCCGGTGCGACGGTCTGGGCGAGATCACCGAGCTGGACGTCCACAAGCTGGTGGACTTCGACAAATGCCTCAACGACCCCGGGGTCATCCGCTATGTGGCCTACGAGCCGGGACAGTGGCGGTGGCTGTACTACGGCGCCTGCGGGCTTTTCGATCCCAACAAAAAGATCCGGGACTACACCCCCGAGGAGCTGGAGCTGTTCCTCTATCAGGAGCCCATGACCCTGAAAAATCCGCCGCCGGAGTACTACAAAAATGCCAAATATGAGGGCCTGATGTACCGCATGAACCGGATGCTCAAGCGGGACGACGCCAAGGTCCACTGGAAGAAGCTGGAGCCCCTGGTCACCCAGGGGGTCTGCCCCGACTGCGGCGGCCAGCGGCTCAATCCCACCATTCTCTCCTGCAGGATCGGGGGCAAAAACATCTCCGACGTCACCGCCATGTCCCTGGGCGACATCATGGACTGGCTGGAGGAGATTCACGACCCCCTGGCCGTGGACATCAAGGACTCCCTGCGGGAGCGGATCGGGGCCCTGATCGACATTGGTCTGGACTACCTCACCCTGGACCGCCCCATGGGCACCCTGTCCGGCGGCGAGGCCCAGCGGTGCAAGATCGCCAAGTACAACAACTCCTCCCTGTCCGACCTGCTCTATGTGCTGGACGAGCCCAGCGTGGTCTCCACAGCCACGACATCCACCGGCTCAGCGAGGCCATCGTCAATCTGCGGGACCGGGGCAACACTGTGCTGATGGTGGAGCACCACCGGGAGATCATGGAGATCGCCGACCACATCGTGGACATGGGCCCGGGGGCGGGCATCGAGGGCGGCACCGTCCTCTTTGAGGGCAGCTACCCGGAGCTGCTCCGCTGTGATACCCTCACCGGCCGCCTTCTCCGCCAGAAAACCCAGCTGAAGCGGGAGCTGCGCCAGCCCAGGGACTGGTATCACATGAAGGATGTCCACCTCCACAACCTCCAGCACCTGGACGTGTCCCTCCCCCTGGGTGTGCTCACCGTGGTGGCCGGCGTGGCCGGCTCCGGCAAGAGCTCCCTGATGGAGGTCTTTGAGCGGGAGTACCCCGGTCAGATCGTCTCCATCCAGCAAAAAGACATCGGCGTCAGCCTGCGCTCCACCCCGGCCACCTACACCGGTGTGGCCGACGACATCCGCAAGCTCTTTGCCCAGCGCAGCGGAAAACCGGTGGGGCTGTACAGCTTCAACGGTCAGGGCGGCTGCCCGGTCTGCGGCGGAAAGGGCGTCATTGTGTCCGACATGGCCTTTATGGACGCGGTGGAGACCGTGTGCGAGGCCTGCGGCGGTCTGCGCTACTCCCCCGAGGCCCTGGAGTTCCAGCTGGAGGGCCGGAACATCTCCCAGGTCATGGACCTGACCGTGCGCCAGGCCTCCCAGCTCTTTGCCGGGACATCCATCGAGCGGAAGCTGAAGCCTCTGATGGAGGTGGGACTGAAATATCTGCACCTCAATCAGGCCCTGTCCACCCTGTCCGGCGGCGAACTCCAGCGGATGAAGCTGGCCTCCCACCTCCAGGACGGGGGACAGATCTTTATTCTGGACGAGCCCACCAACGGCCTGCATCTCCAGGACATCCAGAACATGATCGCCCTCTTTGACCGGCTGGTGGACCAGGGCAACTCCCTGTTTGTCATCGAGCACAACCTAGATGTGCTGAAGGCGGCGGACTATGTGCTGGAGCTGGGCCCCAGCGGGGGCGGCAGCGGCGGACAGCTGCTCTTCGCCGGCACCCCCAGGGACATGGCGGCCTGTCCGGATTCCGTGACTCGCCAATATCTGAACTGATTTGCGCATTTTGCGCGGAAACCAATGGAGGTATGAACCATGGAGTTTTTAACATTAGCCAAGGAGCGGTATTCCTGCCGCAAGATCTCCGACCGTCCGGTGGAGCCCCAGCTGATGGACCGGATCATCGAGGCGGCCATTGCCGCCCCCACCGCCATCAACACCCAGACCTTCAAGCTCTGGGTCATGGACTCTGACCAGGCCAAGGCCAACCTCAGGGAGGTCACCGACTTCACCTTCGGCGCCCAACATTTCATCGTCCTGGGCTCCGGGGAGAAGGGCTCCTGGACCCGCTCCTTCGACAAGAAAAACTTTGCCGAGGTGGACGCCGCCATTGTGGGCACCCACATGATGATGGAGATCGCCGACCTGGGCCTGGCCACCACCTGGGTGGGCCATTTCAACGCCCCCAAGCTGAAGGAGCTCTATCCCCAGATGGCCGACTACGAGCTGATCGCCATTTTCCCCATTGGCTACGCCGCCCAGGACGCCGCCCCCTCCGACGCCCACGCCAAGCGGAAGAGCCGCGAGGAGCTGGTGGAGACCCTCTGAGACAACAGGATATACAAACGCAGCCCGGCCAGAGCTTCCTCTGGCCGGGCTGCATTTCTGTCCATTTCACGGTCTTTTGCTCTGCACACCCCCGTGAAATCGAAACCTGTATTTCCTCTTTTTACAGCTTTTTCATGTGGGCAAAGGCCGATTTCAGCATCAGCCGCTTGGTACCCACGTTGTCGAAGGCGATCTCCGCCAGGGCGTCGCCGCCCATCTTCTGAATGGACAGGACCATGCCCTTTCCAAATGCGGAGTGCTGGACCATGTCCCCCTTGTTCAGGGCGGGGAAGGCCGGCATGGCGCTGCCTGCCGGGGCGGAGATCGGCCGCTTGGGCCGCTGATCCATCCCCATGGCCCGGGTGAAGCCGCCCAGGCTCTGGCTGTCAGCCGAGCGCCGCTCCGGGCGCTGGTCGTAGGGGGAGCGGTAGCCGCCGCCGCTGTATCCGGACCACTCGCCGCCCTCGCTGCGGCTGGGAATGCCGCCCGACCAGTCGGTGTTCCGCTCCCGCCAGGCCCCGCCGCTGCGCTCCAGGTGCTCCGCCGGGATCTCCTCCACAAAGCGGCTGGGGCGGTTGGAGCTGGTGCGGCCGAAGATCATGCGCTGGTTGGCACAGCTGAGGTAGAGCCGCTCCTTGGCCCGGGTCATGGCCACATAGCACAGTCGGCGCTCCTCCTCCATCTCCTCGTGCTCTCCGATGGCCCGGATGCCGGGGAAGATCCCCTCTTCCACACCCACCACAAAGACCACGGGGAACTCCAGTCCCTTGGCCGAGTGCATGGTCATCATCACCACGCAGTCCTGGTCCGGGTCATGGTTGTCCAGGTCGGTGTACAGGGCGATCTCGTCCAGGAAGCCGGCCAGGGAGGGCTCCTCCCCCGCGTTCTCCAGATAGCCGTTGATGGAGGTCAGCAGCTCCCGCACGTTCTCCAGGCGGGTGCGGTCCTCCACAGTGTTCTTGCTCTCCAGCATCACATCATAGCCGGTGCGGCGGATCAGCTCCTCGTAGAACTCGTTCAGGGGCATGGTCTGCACCAGGCCGGACAGCTCCCCTATCAGGTTGGCAAACTGGGCCAGCTTGGGGGCGGACCGGGCCAGCTCCGGATACATCCGCACGTTGTCGATGACGGAGAACAGGGGCACCCCATCCCGGCGGGCCAGCTCCATGGCGGTCTCCACCGTCTTTTGTCCAATGCCCCGGGCGGGGACGTTGATGATGCGCTGGAGCCGCAGGTCGTCCCCCGGGTTATTGAGGACGGCCAGGTAGGCCACCATGTCCTTGACCTCGGCCCGGTCAAAGAACCGGGTACCGCCGATGATACGGTAGGGGATGCCGTTGCGCTTGCAGGCATTCTCCAGCTGGTTGGACTGGGCGTTCATCCGGTAGAGGATGGCGTGGTCCTTCCACTTTCCGCCCTGGCTGTAATCCTCCAAAATCTGGGCGGCCACATGCTGGGCCTCGTCGTTCTCGTTCATGGCGGTGTAGAGGTGGAGCTTCTCCCCCTCCCCCGCCCGGGTCCACAGCTCCTTGCCCTTGCGGCCCTGGTTGTTGCGGATAACGGCGTTGGATGCCTCCAGGATGTGCTTGGTGGAGCGGTAATTCTCCTCCAGGCGGATGGTGCGGCAGCCCTTGTACTGCTCCTCAAAGGAGAGGATGTTCTCGATGGTGGCCCCGCGGAAGCGGTAGATGGACTGGTCGTCATCGCCCACCACGCAGAAGTTGTTCCAGCCCCCGGCCAGGGTGGAGGCCAGCAGGTACTGGAGGTTATTGGTGTCCTGGTACTCGTCAATGAGCACATAGCGGAACTTTTTCTGGTAGTATGTACGCACATCCTCAAACTGCTGGAGCAGGCGGACGGTATGGAGGATGATGTCGTCAAAGTCCAGGGCGCTGGCGTCCCACAGACGGCGCTGGTACTCCGCATAGATCCGGGCAATCTTGGTCATGCGGAAATCCCCCGACTTCTCGCACTGGCTCAGATACTCGTCGGCCAGCTTCATCTCGTCCTTGGCCCGGGAGATGTAGCCCAGCACGGACCGGGGCGGGAACTGCTTCTCGTCGATGTTCAGCTCCTTCAGGCAGTCCTTGATGACCCGCAGGGAGTCGTCGGTATCATAGATGGTAAAGGAGCTGGAGAAGCCCAGCTTCTCGATGTCCCGGCGCAGGATGCGCACGCAGGCGGAGTGGAAGGTGCTGGCCCAGATGTCCTCCGCCGCCGGGCCCAGCATGGCGGTGAGCCGCTCCTTCAGCTCCCCGGCCGCCTTGTTGGTGAATGTGATGGCCAGAATGGTCCAGGGCGCGGCGGGCTCCACCCGGCACAGGCGCTCCTGGCGCTCCCGGTCCCCCTCCCCGGTCCTGGCGTACTCCTCCAAAAAGTCCACGTCCTCAGGGCTGACCCAGCCCGGGACCTCCACCGTGTCGGAACCCCGGCCGTACTTCATCAGATTGGCGATCCGATTGATCAGCACTGTGGTCTTGCCGCTGCCCGCTCCGGCCAGCAGCAGCAGGGGGCCCTCGGTGGCCAGCACCGCCTTCTTCTGTTCCTCGTTCAGCCGGTAAAATTCCCGGGAAATAGCCTGTGTCCGGGCTTTACAAAATCTCAGTTCCTGCTGGTGGTCAAGCATGTCCGACCATCCTCCTATCCTTGTCAATGGGTCTCCGCCCCCGGGCGGGACCTGCGCGGAAAGGCCGCTGCCGGCAGCGCCGACAGCGGCCCGATCTCACTTCTTTTTCTGCTCCTGCTCCGCCCTGGCGGCCTCCTCGGCCAGACGGGCGGCCCGCTTCTCGGCCCGCTTCCGCTTCCAGCCCAGATACCGGTCCTCCTCGCTGAACACGCAGCCGCAGTACTTCTGCATGTAAAACCCGTGCTCCCGGGCAAAGTCCTGTCCGTCCTTGAACATGGGGCGGAAATCCTGGTAGTAGAACTGCACCCCGTACTGCTGTGCCATGTTCTCCGCCACAGCGCGGATGGCCTCGTGGTTCTGATAAGGGCTGATGAGCAGGGAGGTGGTGAAGGCGTCATAGCCGTGCTCGGCGGCGTACTTGGCCGTCTCCTCCATCCGCACCCGGTAGCAGTAGGAACATCGGCCGTCGATGTTGTCCACCACATTCTTCACAAACTCCCGCAGGCCGTAGTCGTTGACTACCGCCAGAGGCAGCTGGATCTCCTTGGCGTACTCCTCCAGACAGTTTTTTCTGGCCCGGTACTCGGTGACGGGGTGGATGTTGGGGTTAAACCAAAATCCTCCCACCTCCACGCCCTCGGCGCGCAGGGCGGCAATGGGCCGATTGGCGCAGGGGGCACAGCAAATGTGCATCAAAGTTTTCATTTATGGTTCCTCTTCCAGTTGTATGATCTCGGTCCGGACCTTCTGACGCATGGCATAGAGCAGCGTCTGGGCGGTCCCGCCCTTGGGCTGCCCATTGTAAACCGACAACACCAGAGCCGACCGGTCCACCATGTACTGGTTCCTGCGCTGCATGCAGCCTCTGGTATAGTGGTGCTGGACCAGGGTCTCGTAGTCGCACCGGTCCAGGATATTCTGATAGCGGAGCTTGTCCCCCTCCGGCCAGGAATCGGTCTGGCTCTCACAGGGGCGCGCGGCCTCCAGCGTGACGCCCGGTCTGCTCTCCCGCAGGGCCAGCACAGCCTCCGCAAAGTAGAGATCGGTCCCCCGGGCCATCCCGCAGATAAAGTGGCGCATCCCGTCCTCATAGGCCCGGCACAGGGCCTCGTTCAGCTGCGCCTTCAGGCGGATGCAGCGCGGGTCTTGCTCCTGCGTCCCCCAGGGCAGCTTGTCCGGGCGATGGCCTGTAAAGCAGCATGTGGTCTCCCGTTCCATTGCTCCGCCTCCCGTCTTATTTTCCCCTCGATTGTAGTATAGGCATGGGGAAAAGTCAACGGAAATAGAAAATTTGTTCGATTTTGTCGAAACAGCGGCCGGCGCCCCGCCGCCGGTGCGGTTGGGACGCCTGGAACGATGTCATTCAGTTCAGTGTGTAGCTGCCCCGCACCATCAGCTTCACCGTCTCAGCGGTAGCCTTCACCGTGCGGTCGGACATGGTGGCCAGGTAGAGATGGTTCGCCGTCAGGGCACCGCCGCTGTTCAGCTCACCGCCGGTGGTCATGTCCACCAGGGCCGGCGGGGTCTGGGCGGACACGGTGGCGCTCCCCACCCGCAGCATGACCTCGCACCCCATCCCCAGCTGGAGGGTCTGCCCCTTTTTTAGGGTAATGACCTGAAAGGAGGCGCTCTGTCCCCCGGTAGGGGTCTGTCCCTGCTGCCTGAAGCTGTCGATGGCCTGGTTGAACTGCTCCGTCAGCTTGGCCTGCTGCTTGGCGCCCTGGTCCTCCACCTGCCTGAGGATGTCCGGGGTGGCCGTCTGGGTCAGATAGCTCAGGGTGACCAGGGGGTCGCTCTGTCCCCCTCCGGCCGCCACCGCCACACCCGCGCACAGGCAGGCCGCGGTCAGGGCCAGGGCCGTGGTGCGGATCTTCCACTTGGGATTCGTCTTTTTCATAAGTAGCTCCTTTTTCGGGCACCCGGCGGCACCCTCCTATGTACGGGGCCCTCCGGCCCCGCGCAAAATGGGACAGCTTCTCTCAAACCATGGTTTCCGGATGCAGGCCAAAGCTCACCGCAATGGCCCCATCCACCTGCTTCATCATCGTATCATCCACCCGCCCCATGTGCTCGCGCAGCCGCCGCTTATCCAGGGTCCGGATCTGCTCCAGCAGGATCACAGAGTCCTTGGGCAGCCCCGAACTCATGGCGGCCAGGGAAATATGGGTGGGCAGCTTGGCCTTTCCGGTCTGCGAGGTGATGGCGGCGGCGATGACGGTCGGGCTGTGGCGGTTCCCGGTGTCGTTCTGCACGATGAGCACCGGGCGCACACCGCCCTGCTCGCTGCCCACAACAGGGCTCAGGTCGGCATAAAAGATATCCCCTCGTTTTACGCTGTTATCCACATTGATTCACACTCCGACGGAAGATAGTCGGCGTTACAGCTCCCTGAATCGGGATCTTATGTAACGCTGTACTATGATTCTCCCACGGGGCGGCCTCAATTATACATCCGGTCAAAAAGTCCGGCCACTTTCCTGTGCCGCCCCAGTACATCCTATGTACCGCCGGGGCGGAGGGGCACTGCTCCGTGCTTATCGGCCGTTTTCCAGATACACTCTGGGCACTCTGGGGTTGACGTTGCACAGCAGCTCATAGGGAATGGTCCCGGCCAGTTGGGCGGCCTGGTCCAGCAGGCCCTCCTGACCGTAAATCACCGCCACATCCCCGGCGTGAACCTGGGGCAGATCGGTGACGTCTACCATACACATGTCCATGCACACCCGTCCCACCACCGGGCAGCGCTGTCCGTGGAGCAGCACCTCCATCCGGTTGGAGAACTGGCGGGAAAACCCGTCGCCGTAGCCGATGGGCAGCACGGCCAGCCGGCTGTCCCGCTCCAGTGTGGCAGTGCGGCCGTAGCTGACGCTGGTGCCGGCGGGGATCTCCCGGACAGCGGCCACCCGGCTTTTCAGGGTGAGCACAGGCAGCAGGCCCGGGCCGTCCAGACCGGCCAGCTCCGGGGCCGGGTAGTAGCCGTACAGGGCGATGCCCGGTCGGATCATGTCCAAATAGGTACAGGGATAGTTTAACACAGCGGAGCTGGCCGCACAATGGCAAATTTCAAAGGTAATGCCCCGGTCCGCCAGGGCCTGTCTGGCGTCCAGAAAGCGGGTCAGCTGGCGCATGGTGTACTCCTCATTGCTGTCGGCGTCGGCAAAGTGGGTGAAAAAGCCCTCCACCTCCAGGCCGGGCAGGGCGCACAGCCGGGCGATCTGGTCCAGGGCTCTCTCCTGGAGCGCCCGATCCTCCGTCCACAGAAAGCCCAGCCGGGTCATGCCGGTGTCCAGCTTCACATGGATCCTGAGCTGTTTTCCCGCAGCAGCGGCGGCGGCGGACAGGGCCTTTCCGGTCTCCAGGTCGGAGACAGTCTGGGTCACCCCGCACTCCAGCAGCAGATGGGCCAGCTCCGGCGGCGTCTGTCCCAGACACAGGATGGGCAGCGTCACCCCAACTCTGCGCAGCTCGGCGGCCTCGTCCAGGCAGGCCACCGCCAGCATATCCGCCCCCAGGGCCTGGAGCTTGCGTCCCACAGCTCCGGCGCCGTGACCGTAGGCGTTGGCCTTGACCAGGCCCAGGAAGCGGCAGCCCTGGGGCAGCATGGCCCGCAGGGTGTGGTAGTTGTGGGCCAGATTGTCCAGGGACACCTCGGCCCAGGTTCTCATTTGTACCGTCTCATTCATATCATTTCACCTGATATCTGGTTTATTTCTTGGAAAAAGTCGTAAATTCACACTGGATTGCAGTAAATCCGTCCAGACCGATCTCTCCGCGCAGCAGCGTGCCGGCGGCGCTGTCCAGCCACAGGCTGGTCTCGATCCCCTCGCCCGGCTCCCGCTCCGGGTCCCGCAGGCGCAGGCACAGGCTCTGGCCGGACGCCCCGTCCTCCAGAGCCGCCTGGTCCAGATACCCCTGGCGCAGCTCCCGGAGCATGGCGGGGATGGCGGCCACAGGGGTCAGGCCGCTGTCATCCAGCGCCCCGGTCTCCAGCACCGTCCCCTCGTATTCCAGCACGCCGTCCCCCTCCTCCGGAAGCCGGGCTGTGATCCCGGCCACCGTGTCCGGTGCGGTCAGCGTGAGGGTGGTCCCCTCCGGATCCTCGGAAAAATTCAGCTCATAGCGGTAGACCCGCTGTCCATAGTCGGCGGTCAGCACCGCGGTCCCCTGACAGCTCCGGGCGGCCAGGTACTCCCCGCGGACGGCCAGAGCCAGCTCCTCCGCCTTCTGTTCTCCGCCGCCCCCAGCACAGCCGGTGAGCAGCAGGAGGCTTATCATCGGTACGCAATACAGCAGTCTGCGCACAGCGGGTTCCTCCATGTTTCATTAAAATCACTGGGTATGATCCCTCAGGACCAGTGGCAGCTCCTCCACCATGTCGCCGGGGGTCATGCCGTATTCCCCCAGCCGCCGGGCACAGCGGTCCCCGGCCTCTCCGTGGTAATAGACCCCCATGGCGGCCAGCTCGGCCAGATCGCCCTTCAGCTGCTCCTGTCCCACCAGGGCGGCCAGCAGTCCGGCCAGCACGTCACCGGAGCCCCCCTTGGCCATGCCGGGATTTCCGGTGGTGTTCAGGTAGGCCCGCCCGTCCGGGGCGGCGGTGACGGTATTATGTCCCTTCAGGACCATAATGCAGTGGTGCGCCCGTGCGAACTCCCGGGCGGCGGACAGCCGGTCCGCAATGGGCAGAGCACAGCCGGTGAGCCGCTGGAACTCCCCCTCATGGGGCGTCAGGATGGTGGGGGCACGCCGGGCGTCCAACACATCTATATGCCCGCTGACCGCATTTATGCCGTCGGCGTCCAGGACCACCGGGATGTCCAGATCACCCAGCAGTCTGAGCACCCGCTCCTCCGTCTCCGGTGCCCGGCCCAGGCCGGGGCCCAAAAGGGCGGCGTCACAGCCCCGGGCCTTGTCCCGTATTTTATCATATTCTCCCGGCAGAGGGAAGGGCATGGCCTCATCACATTTGACGGCGGCGATGGGGTAGATTTCCCGGGGGACCCCCAGGTAAACCAGCCCTGCTCCCCCGCGGACGGCGGCCCGGGCAGCCAGCACAGGTGCGCCGGTATAGCCCTCGCAGCCGGCCAGGATGAACAGCCGGCCGAACATCCCCTTGTGGGCGGTGGGGCAGCGCCGGGGCAGTACGGCCCCGGTCACCAGACGGACCTCCGGCCCCGCGCCTGCCAACGGCAGGCCGCCCAGGGCCAATTCATTTTCTTGATCCAATTCTCTTGTCCTGATCAGGCCAGCTCCATGCTCCATAGCGTCCTCCTTTTCCCATCAGACGGCAGAAGGAGGCGCATTGATCCCTCCAATGCGCCTCCTTTGACCTGTTTTATTTCAGGAATCCGTTGACGATCTGCTCCTCGGCCTCTTTTTCGGTGAGGCCCAGGGTCATCAGCTTGGTCAGCTGCTCACCGGCGATCTTGCCGATGGCGGCCTCGTGAACCAGCTCCGCGTCCACGCAGTTGGCGGTCACCTCGGGGATGGCGGCCACGACGCCCTGGTCCATAATGATGGCGTCGCACTCGGAGTGGCCGTAGCAGCGGCTGTTGCCGTTGATCCGGGACATAAAGATCTGCTTGGAGCTGTCCCGCGCCACAGAGCGGGAAATCACGTTGGCGTGGCAGCCGTCGCCGTCCAGATCCACGGTGAAATCAGACTTGGCCAGCTGCTTGCCGTGGGTCATCACCTTCTCCTTGATGATGAGGGTGGCGGCGGGGCCCAGCTTGGCCTTAGTGGCCCGGACGGTGGAGTCCACGCCCTTGATCTGGGTGGTTTCCATCTCCAGATAGCTGCCCTCGTCCATCTCCACCACGGTGGTGGGGTTCATCACGTTCTCGCCGTTGCCGTCCCCCTCGCCGTAGTGCCGCTCCACATAGCGGACCTTGGCATTCCTGCCCACATGGAAGGTGTGGATACCGGAGTGCTCAGAGCGCTGGTCCCCACAGTTGTGGATGCCGCAGCCGGCCACAATGGTCACATCGCAGTCCGCTCCGATGAAAAAGTCGTTGTAGACCATGTCGGTCAGGCCGCTCTCGCTGAGCACCACGGGGATGTGTACACTCTCGTTTTTCGTGCCGGGCTTGATAATGATGTCGATGCCGTCTTTATCCGTCTTGGAGACGATTTCGATGTTGGCGGTGCTGCTGCGGCCGGCGGCCTTGCCGTTGGCCCGAATATTATAGGCGCCCTCGGGCACCTCGTGAAGGTCCGCTACCTGCTCCAGCAGACTCTTTTGAATTGCGTCCATGTTGTTCCTCCTTCGCGCCCGGAGGCGCCTGTATCTGCTCTCTGACTGAACAGAGGTTACCGGACCTTCTCGGTCAGCGCGCTGCACACGGAGGGCGAAACGCCCAGCAGCTCAGGCATGATCTGGTCCCGGGTGCCGTCCTGCCGCACCTGGCCGTCGGCCAGGACGATGATGCGGTCGGCAATGTTCAGGATGCGCTCCTGGTGGGAGATGATCAGGATGGAGCCCTGAATCTTCTCGTGCAGGTGCTCAAAGACCTGGATCAGGTTGCTGAAGGACCACAGGTCGATGCCCGCCTCCGGCTCGTCAAATACGGAGAGCTTGGTGCTGCGCGCCATGATCATGGCGATCTCGATGCGCTTGAGCTCGCCGCCGGACAGGGAGGCGTCCACCTCGCGGTCGATGTAGTCCTTGGCACATAGACCCACCTCGGACAGGTAGCTGCACGCCTCGATCACGCTCAGCTCCTTCCCCGCCGCCAGCCGGATCAGGTCCTTGACGGTCAGACCCTTGAAGCGCACCGGCTGCTGGAAGGCAAAGCTGATGCCCCGGCGGGCCCGCTCGGTGATGCTCAGATCGGTGATGTCCTCACCGTCCAGCAGGATCCGGCCCTCCGTGGGGGTCAGAATGCCGGCAATGACCTTGGCCAGGGTGGACTTTCCGCCGCCGTTGGGACCGGTGATGGCCACAAAGCGCTCCTGGATGGTCAGATTGATGTCCCGCAGGATGTGCTTGTTCTCGCCGTCCTGATCGACACCATAGCTGATGTGCTGAAGTTCTATCATGGGAGATCCCTCCATTATGTGGTTCCGGACCGGGGCAGATTCCGCCCGGACCGGTTTTATTCTCAGTCTGCCCCAGATCCCGGAGCTCCAAACACAGAATAGACGGAGCGAATCTGGCGTATCTTTTATTTTACCATGATATCCGCTATTTGTCTAATATAATTTGCTTTTTTCCCGTTGATTTCCTGCTTCCCGCCGTTTTCCGGCCTGATTCCTGAATTTCCGCCCGCTTCTCAGAGATTCTTTTCCTTTTAATAGTTTCTTAAGGTTTCTTTCATCCTTTTTTCATGACTTTTACGCACTTCCGTGCTATAATTGATAGACCTAATCAAGGTGAAGGAGGTCCTCCTATTGAAACGGCTGTTTTCCTCTCTGCTGGCCGCTCTGGTCCTGTGCAGCGCGCTGGCCGGCTGTACACCAAATGCCCAGAACAGCCTTCCTTCCTCCGCGCCCCAGCCGGCGCCAGGTCCCTCATCCACTCCCCTCACCGAGTCAGACATCTACCGGATCTACGACGAAGCGGCCCAGGTCTATAACTGGTTCGACCTCCACCCCCTGCCCTGCACCGGCGACCCGGTGGAGGTGGACGGAAAGTCCTACCGCAAGGTGGACTACCCCGGGCTGAAAACCCACGCCGACCTGGAGAAAATGGTCCGCGCCTTCTTTTCCACCCCGCTGGCCGACCAGCTGCTGAACACCTCACAGTACCGCGACATACATGGAAAGCTCTTCTGCACCGAGGGAAGCCGTGGCAGCGATCTCTTTCTGGACGCCCAGACCGTCCATGTGGAGCATCCGGACCAGGACCACTGGAACGTGGAGCTTCAGTTCTGGACGGACACCGCCGAGGGCTCGGTCTGCACCGTCGGCTATTCCGAATGTGTCCTCCACTACGAGCTCACGGACGAGGGCTTCCGCTTCACCAACTTCTGTCCCTCTGACGCCCTGGATCTGAACGCCGACACCATCCATACCATTGACGTGGAGGCCGACTTCAACAGCGGCGCTTACCGGAACTATACCGACTGGCAGCTGCTGTGCTACCTGCTCCACGCTGACGGCGTCTATGCCGAAGGTCCCACCGATCTGCTGCTCCGGCGCTTCATGGAGCGGCCCAAGGACGTCATCCGCCAGCTGGCCCTGCTGGACGCTTCCCCCTTCCATGGCTCCGGTTACAGCGCCACCGACGCCATCCTCACCTCCCCCGGCTCCAGCGCCGCCGCCTGGCTCTCCCCTGAGGAGCAGAAGAAATTTGTGGATGTGGTCAGCACCTGTAAGCCTGAGTCCGACCGGGAACAGCAGATCCTGGAGCACATCTGGCAGGCCTACAATTCCGCTCTGAATCAACCATAAATTCTATTTTGCGCCTTGATCGGTCAAAAGAGGCCGATCAGGGCTTGCTTTTTCCAAAAAGCTGTGCTAAAGTGTAAGCGTATATCAGCTATGAACGGGAAAATAGCGTGTTTGCCCCGCCCAGAGAGGATCGGTCACCGGCTGCAAGCCGATCTGCGGAGTGTCGTTTGGTTCGCCCGGGAGCTGCCGTGGAGACACGGCCGGACCCCCTCCGTTACAGGGTATGAAGTGCGCGTTTCAGACGCGAATGCGGGTGGTACCGCGGAAGGATTGCCTTTCGTCCCAATGTTCAGGGATGAGAGGCTTTTTTGTGTTCAAAATTAAATTTGGGGTGATTTTATGGCAAATTTCTCTGTTCAGTCCGCCGCTGTCTATTTGGTGTTCTGTCTGCTGGGTGTCTTTCAGCCCTCGTCTCCCAGTCCTCAGC
>JAHHSD010000030.1 GCA_020025425.1 Oscillospiraceae bacterium | reverse complement strand
AATCACTATGGATTTTTTTCTTAGGTGTCCAACTTCATTATGCAATCAACCTTTGCATTTTATTATATCACAAAGCCTTTTGGGTCGTAAACATGTTGTGTGTGTCGTCGATGAATTTTTAAGAATTCATCGATCGTGTGAGACTGTAATATCCGCAGTATCAATGGGTGTTAAAACGACTTTTCTGCTGAAATGCAAAGTTGACCGTCTAATCTGCCTTTTTTTGATCGCCTCCCTAATATGTCAAAACGTGAAAACTGTTATATCAACGCTATGACGGAAAATTTCGTTGTCCGCTTTTGCCGAACCGGCTCGGTGGTTGGCAGACCCTTTCGGAAGTTTTCGATTCTGTCGTGGAGTCAGTATTTGCATCAATTCAGGAACGTTTCCTGTTCTATTGTGACTCCATACTTCAGAATCGCTGTTATGGCCTCCGAAAACAAGGCGCAGGTCCCTTCTGCCAACACAGCTTGCAGCTTCGACAGGTAAACCTCAGAACGCGCCAGGCCCGTTTCGTGATATTTCTCCACAAAGGAACCGGCCATACGCATCGGCTGCAGCTGTGGAATCAACCCACGCAGATGCTGAAATATCTGGAAACCACCCAAATCAATATCCGCCCAGAAGCGAATGGCAGCAGCATTGGGGGCAGCTTGGGCAAGCAGGCGAAAGAATTTTCTTTTCTGCGGACTCATAAATCCACCGTGGTAGACAACCAGCTCGTGCTCCGTTCGTTCCGACAACAGATACTCGTCGTAGTTGGTCTTGTTTTCAATGAATGTGATGCACTTTATGGCATGAATATCTACACTGACGATATCATTCACCAGAGTGCTGGGGATGGCCAGCCCGGAGAGAGGCGCCGCACCAACATCAATGTGACCATACTTGGTTTCAAGGATGCAGTTCCCTGCGAACTCGTAAACTTCAGGCCTGGCATAAATGCCCAGAACGGCCAGCTGGTCACGCACGCCCAGCTCGTTTTCCTCACAGGCAATGGACAGGTCAGCGTCATACTGGCAGGCAATCCGCAAAAACAGATCGCGGATATTTCGTTCAAAATATTTGGTGTCATGGAAGCATTTGCTGCTGAAGGCACGCATTGTCATGCTCTCCTGCATGGCGTCATATTCCTGAAATGCTACCAGGAGATCCTGTAGCAGACTCAGATTTTCCTTACAAAAAGCCGGGACCCGCATGTGCTCCTCTGCCTTGGTGCAGGTGTCCTTCTCCCAGCTTTTGATCCAGGGGACAGTGACATTTTTTAAGTTCCCGGCAATCAAGTCGGAGACGGCAGCAGCCCGCCTTGCCGGGTGCGTTCTCCCAACTTCTGCATAGCACTGCATGACCTGCTCCAGATTCAGTATGACAGAAGACAGCAGCAAATTGTCGTCCAGCCATTCCAGAGAGACAAGCCCCCTGCGCTCCAGCTCCTGTGCGGCAGCATGGTAGGCATCCCGGACGGATGCAACCTCATAAGTATATCCCGGCAGATCTTTCTTCTTGATGGAAAGCATGACACGGCGCGTGGATACACCCGGCTGAGTCAGGTGTTTGCTGTTTTCATACTTATCCAAAAGCCGGTTCAAAATCTCCTGTTTCGGGGTCACTGTATCATCTCCTTGCCAAAGGGCATGATGTGCATGCGATACTTCTCCTTATTGACCAAGAGAGTCCGGTCAGCGATGGGCATAAGATCCGCCACCTTATCCGGAGGCGTGCAGATGATGGCCTGCAAGCCCATTTTCCGCAGCAGACGAACGCTTTCTGTGATGCGGTCGCTGTCCATCTTGTTGAATGCCTCGTCAAAGACAACCAGGCGCACGGTGTTGCCGAAATCAGAGGGGGTATTGACCCGATAGAGCTGTGCAAAAGACGCCAGCACGGCGATGTAAAAAGGGGTCTGCGTTTCGCCGCCGGACTTTGTGTTCAGCGTCTGAGACAGCAGCTGACGGGAGCCGTTCTGATCCGTGGTTTCCAGATCGAACTTCAGGTAGGTCCTGAAATCCGTGTACCGCTGGATATTTTCCTGCAGCTCGCTCTGCTTTCTGGCGTTGAGCTGGGTGTCGTCCGCCATGGTGATCTGACTGAACAGCGTCTCGATCAGAGGTCCATATTTTTCCTGGAACGGCAGCGCAAACAGACCTACGTCACCGTCCATCAGCTCCGGAGCCATGATCATGTCGTAGTAGGCGGCGTAGTCCGGGTTCCGATCCACACGGAACTGATAACTATCCGTGCCAAACTGCGCCTGCCGCAGGGCATGATTCAGCCGCTTTACCTGTTCCTGCACCTGTTTGATATGGCCGCTCAATTTATTCAGAAAATCATTGCGGAATTGCTCCATGGCGCTCTCCCGGGCCGCACGGATCTTCTCCTTGTATTTGGGCAGTTCACTCTCCTCCAGCGATCTGCGCTCTGCCTCAAATTCATCGTTGTCCATACTTTCGATCCGGAAGGAGCAGGGACGGAAACGCTCAGCGTAGTCTCGGCGAGCCGTGAACAGCTTTCTTTTCATGTCCTCCTGCGCCTTTTCACTCTGGACCAGACTGGCGCTGAAATTTTTATACACGGTGTCCGCCCGATGGAGACGTGCAAATTCCTGCTGATATCGGGGAATACCGGTGTTTTTCTGGTACTCCAATGGAAATACGTCCTGAATCCGATCTTCCATGGTGCTCAGGTCCTGGTAGTGTTCAGGCAATATCACATAATCCAACTGGTGAATCCGCTCTTCAAGCTTCCCTTTTTCTTTGATGCTTTCGTCTTTTCCCTGGCTCAATGCAGAAATCTCTTCCTTAAGCGCAGAAATTGTGCGTCGCTGCTCATCCAGCCAGAGAAGGTCCAGGTGAGACAGCCGATCCTCAATCTCGGCCACCTCTTTGGTGATGGACAGTCCGCGCAGATACTCTGTCTGCCGCTGCGGTACCAGTGTCTGCACAAAATACGCGTTGAACAAGGATTCTTTTTGATTGGACAAAATCTGATAGACCGGGGACCAATGCTTGATTTGCTTTCCAAGCTCCTCCAATTCCTTTTCCAGCCGCTCGATCCGCAGTGCCACAGCCCGGCGGCCAATGAACGCATCTTCCATCAGCTCCCGGCGAAGCAGGCGGGCCACATATCCCTGATAGAGCATACCCTCTGCCGTGATGGCGGTTTTGTGCTCTCTGAGCTGCTTCACCTGGTCGCAGCACACAACACGCCCCAGCAAATAGTCCACATAGGTTCTGGCCAACGGATTTTCTGTCTCGACCTTTTGGGCCAGGCTGTTTTTCTTCGGCTCAATTTGTTCCCGTGCCCGGAGTTTCCCGATATCGACCAGACCATAGGAATTGGACCCGACCTCTCGCTTCATCCGGTCATAGATGGTCAGCGCCTCAGCATAAGCGGAAGGGTCTACCAGCAGGTAAAACTTCTGATTATTCAGATAGCCCTCCACAGCACCACGCCAGCGTTCATCGGCGATTTCCAACACGTCTGCCAGAATATCCAGGGGAACACGACGGCCCAATCGGCGCTCCAGCTCGGTCTCCAGGCGCTGTTTAAAGGACACCAGACCACGGGGATAGTCTTTGATGTTATGGCGGAGGTTTTCCAGCGCGGAGCGTTTTTCATCCTGCTCCTTTTTGAGCTGGGCGAGCAGATCTTCCACCTTGTGCGCGGCAGTTCGCATCGCATCAGAAAGGGCGGCGGCCGCCTGCTGCGCAGTCTCAAAGAGAGACAGAGAATAGGAGAAGATTTCATAGCTGCCGCTATGGAGTTGGGAAAATGCCGTGACCGCGGCCTCCGCTGTCTCCATCACCGGGCGCAGTATTTCGTCAGGCTCCCACTGGAGGGTGGAATTGTAGAGCTGCTGGATCTGCAGCACATTCTTTCGGATGTCCAGGGCCAGTCTTTGCAGCCCCTCCATCAGCCTGTCCTGCTCCGTCAGCAGCGTCTGCTTTTGATTGCGCAGCTTTTCTTCTTCCTGATAGACGCTGCTCTGGGCACAGGCCAGCTCCAGGTCCTGCCTGCGGGTCTCCTTCCGTCCAATCTGATCCGCAATCTCCTGAATTTTCAGTTCTGTTGCAGAAAGCTGATCGATGCACCCTTGCTTTTCTGCTTCAAATTTATCAATCTTTCCCTGCTGTGCTTCTTTTTGCGCCCACTGCACCAGGAAGGACTGCACGTGCCAGCGATCCATCGCCTGGTTCATTTCATGGTACAGCTTGCCGATCTCCTGCAGGACGGCCAGCTTTTCCTCCTGCTGCTGCGCCAGCAGCTCGTGGCGCTTATAGTCCCGGATATTTTGCTGCATGGCATCAATATCCGGTTTGTCGGGAATGTCACAGATATTCTCTGTGATGAATTTTTGGATATCCACGATAGGGCGAAAGGATACCGCCTTTTTGATCATGCGGAGCGCCTGCTCGTTGTGTACATTCCAGCGTGAGAGCATATCTGTGCGATATTCCTTTTGAGTATCGTAGATTTTGGGCTGAGAAAAGTGCTCCTTCAAAAACTTACGGAATGCAGGCAGGTCCATGGCCTCGCCGTTTTCAATGAAGCAGTTTTCCGGCAGACCACCCACATAGATGAAGAACCGGTCCTGTCGGCTGCCATCGCTTCGGCAGTCAAAGACCACACCGGTGACAAACTGATTTCCGTTGACCTCATCCTGGTATTCGCAGGCGATATAGGTGGAAAAATCCTTTCCTCTGCGGGAGTAGGGATTATTTTCGTCCATGTCTGCCCGGAGATATCCGTCCAGGGTACGCTGGGATTTCTCGTTGGCAGCCTGGTTAAAATTCCGGGCATTCGTTTCACCCAGCAAAACAATTTGCAGGGCATCGATCACCGTGGATTTACCGGCACCGTTCTTGCCGGTCAGGAAGTTGACATCTCCTACCTCAATGATCTCTTTGCTGAAATACAGCCAGTTAATCAACAGGATCCTCTTGAGTTTCTTCATCGGCGTTCTCCTCCTTTCTCAGCACAGAGACTACATCATGCAGTTTTTCGCTGGACACAGCGGCGATGATGGTGGGCAGAATGGCGATTTTGCAGTGTCCCTGATTGAACTTTCCCTCAATGCGCTGAATGATGGAATGGTTTTCCAGCAGGGTCAGTGCCCGCTTGACCTCATCCATGTTGGGCCTTGCCGGAAGAATGGCATAATCCGTGACGACCTTCTCCAGAAGATCCCGCACTGTGCAGATGGCGTCCTGTTCCAGGCCCAGACGCTCCTGATTTTCATCGTAGATCATTCTCAGAGCCAGCAGGATCGCCGTTTCCTTCTTGCTGAGGTTGCAGCGATTGGCCTCATCTGTGTTCTGTACATAGAAATATCCGTTCAGATCATCGCGGCGCACCTCCCAATCCAGAAGGCTGAGATACTCCTGCACCGCCTCATAGTGGATCGACAGGAAGGTGTAATCCGGATTATCCACCCTGCCCTTTCCGGGCTGATACAGTGTGCGGACAATGTAGGTGCGGCTGAGCAGCTGATTACAAACGGATTTGAACCGCTCCAGCTCTTTTGTCGTTGCGGTATTGAGAAACTCCAAGTTCATTTTTTCTCCCCCTTCCGGCGAATTTCCATCTGCGGAATGGTATATCCATTTTCGCTAAAGAGACCGCCCAGCTCACGGATCTCGTGTGCCGCGTTTTTATCTCCACTGGTCAGCACGGCCAAAAGACTCATGATATATGCCTTGTCGTCCCTGAGCCCCAGATCCTTGGAAAAACAGCTTCCCCCGCTCCCCAGCCAATCCATCACATAGGCGGCGATGGCGGCACGGCCATATTCCGAGTGCAGCAACTGTTCTGCCTGGGCCCGCAGTTCTTCATTGGGGGCAGTTTCTTCAATGGGGACCGGAGCATTTTTCGTCCGCTTTCCGGGCCGTTTGCGATACCAGAGGCTTTTTTCTGAGAGAAACCCCTGCTGGTACAGCTGGAACCCATCCTGGATCTGGTCCACCAGCTCCCCGGAGCGCCGGTTTCGGGACAGGGCTGTGAGCAGTACATTCAGATCACCCCGCACATTCTGGTCCCGATTCGTCAGATTTTCCACCTTCTGCGTGGCGGCGCGGGTATAGCGTCTGACCTGTATATCAATTTCGTCCAGATACTCCTGCTCCATATTTTCATAGCGGTCTTCGATCCAGAAAATCTTCCGCAGCAGATCCGCCCGACAGGCTTCCAACGATTCTCCACGTTTCTCCTGAAAAGCGGCATTGGACATGGCCAGCAGCAGGTCGTCGTCCTCTGCCCAGCTTCTTAAAACGGATTGAATGGGGATGCGGTATTTCGGTATAGAGTCCTTGATCTTCAGCGGCCGGATATAGGCCTCAATGACCTTCTGCCCAAAGCCGTCAAAATGAGAGGACAGGACCTCATTCACTTCCTGCATATCGATCTGCATCTGAAAATAGTGCTTTACATTGTGGTAGACCATTTGCAGCAGGTTTATCAGCGCCTGTGTATTATCATAAGCACCATATACAGCGGCCATTTTATCGTAAACGGTCCCGCTCTCATTGGCGACTTTCAGGGTGGAGTAGGTGCCGAACACATAGGAATATCCGCGGGCAGGGCGATCATCCCGCAGCTGGTGCAGCAGCTCCAGAATACGGCTGCTGTATCCTGGCACAGTAATATATTCCTCAAAATCTTCGCCCCGCTCCTTTTCAAACCAGCCCTTGGCGCACAATTTGCGGATCAGGAATCGTGCGCGGCCGGAAATATCCCGCAATTCCTCCTCGTCGATGTCCTCCCCCTCAAAGCTGGTCTCGGCCAGCTGGTGCTCCAAGGCATTGCGGAGCATGGAGTACAGTGTGTTTTCCGGAATTTTAAGTGCTTCCCGATAGGCTGTATAGAGCACATCCAGGGCATCGGCGTACAGCTTGCGTTGTGGGGAGGCCAGCGGTGAAAACAGATCACTTGGGATGATTTCAAATAAATTCATGGAACATCCTCCTACTGGAGATTACAATATGATGGGAATATTGATTTTCAGCCGGGAAAGAGCTGCATTGGACATGTCGGAGGGGCCTGCGTAAGCGTGGATAAATCCGGTGTCACGGTACCTCTTCGATGTCCGGACAGTCCCTCCCCTCATTCAGCAAACCACAGGTACAGAGGACTTGGCTTTCCCGGCTCACAAACCGATCCTGCATTTTCTTGCGATCCGGGATGCGCTTTCATACCAATTTGTCATATTGCCTGACCCTTATATGCACCACCTCCCAGTGCGAATCGTTTTGTTCCAATCGGTTACATAATCAACAATATTATACAATATTTTGAAGAATATGACAATCAGCAAGATGCACCGCACAGCCGAATTTCCTTGACAATACGGCCGCACAGCTTCATCACCCATGCCTGGGTGTTCCGGCTTTCCCGGCCGATGCCCACCGAACTGTCAGTGTTCTTCCGGCCATTCACCGCTCCGGTCTATGGCAGCTGAAGCGTTTTTTATCTCTGAACAGACAAAACCGCTCCCGGTGCCACACCAGGAGCGGTTTTCTTTGATCAATCTTTTAATCCAAATGATTTTCCTTCATCAGGAGGTAGAGGACAGCCTTCTGGGCATGGAGACGATTCTCCGCCTCGTCAAAGATCTCCCCGGCGTGTGCTTCAAAGACGTCGGAGGTGATCTCCTCCCCCCGGTGTGCGGGCAGGCAGTGCTGCACCAGACAGCCGGGGTTGGTGGCCTTCATCAGCTCGGCATTGACCTGATAGCCCTGGAAGATGGCCTTCCGCTTGGCATGCTCCTCCTCCTGGCCCATGGAGGCCCAGACGTCAGTCAGCACCACATCGGCCCCTTTGGCGGCCTCGATGGGATCTCTGGTCAGTGTAAACTGGGCGTCAGTCACACCCTTGGCGAACTCCAGCACATCGGGATGGGGGTCGTACCCCTCAGGGCAGGCCACTGAAACGTCCATTCCCACCTTCAGGCCGCCCACGATGAGAGAGTTGACCATGTTGTTTCCGTCGCCGATAAAGCACATTTTCAGCCCTTCCAGCTTGCTCTGATACTCCCGGATGGTCATAAGATCGGCCAGCACCTGACAGGGATGAGCAAAGTCGGTCAGACCGTTGATCACCGGGATGCTGGCATATTCGGCCAGCTTCTCCACGCCCTCCTGGGAGTAGGTCCGGATCATAATGCCGTCGCAGTAGCGGGAGATCACCCGGGCGGTGTCCTCCACCGGCTCTCCCCGGCCGATCTGGCTCTCTTTGCCGGAGAGAAACAGGGCGTGGCCGCCCAGCTGGTGCATACCGGTCTCAAAGGAGATCCGGGTCCGGGTGGAATTTTTCTCAAAAATCATAGCCAGGGTCTTGCCCTGGAGATAATTGTGGGTCAGTCCATGCTTCTGGTTGTACTTCATCTGGTCGCCCACATTCAGAATTTGGATGATCTCCTCTTTGGATAAATCCAACAGCTTCAACAGATCTTTCATTTTCCATGTCACCTCTATCAAAAATGGAGCAGAGCCCTGCACCCTTCTTTATTCCAATACGTCGGCCATAATCTTAAGGCCCTTGTCCATTTCTTCCTTCGTGATGGTCAGCGGCGGCAGCAGACGCAGCCCCTGCCCCGCCGTCAGCACCAGGAGTCCATGCTCCACAAGCTGGGCTGCCAGCGCCTTATTGGTATAGCCTTCCTTCACTTCCACACCGATCATAAGGCCCATGCCCCGGGTGCCGCCGATGCTCTTTTTGTGGAGCGACTCGATCCCCTGGCGCAGATAGGCCCCCTTCTCCCTGACGGCTGCAATGGTCTCCTCGTCCAGGATATCCAGCACTGCCAGCGCCGCTGCGGAGCTGATGGGGTTTCCGCCAAATGTGGAGCCATGGCTGCCCGGGCCCAGCACCGAGCGGCACTTCTCATTGACCAGGAAGCCGCCCATGGGAAGTCCCCCTGCAATGCCCTTGGCAAAGGACACCGCATCCGGCAGGATCCCATACTGCTGGAAGGCAAAGAGGGAGCCCGTCCGGCCCACGCCGGTCTGAACCTCATCCACCAGAAGGAGCCAGTCCCGCTCGCTGCACACAGCAGCCAGCTCCCGGACAAATTCTTTGTCCAGCGGGAGGACGCCGCCCTCGCCCTGCACCAGCTCCAGCAGAACGGCGCACACGTCCTCTCCGCCCTGCTCCCGGATGCTGTCCAGATCATTGGCGTCGGCATAGCGGAAGCCCTCCATAAAGGGGTAGAAATACTGGTGGAACACATCCTGCCCGGTGGCGGTCAGCGTGGTGATGGTCCGGCCGTGGAAGGAATTGTGCAGCGTCAGAATGGTGCTGCGTCCTGTTCCGTATTTGTCATAGCTGTACTTCCGGGCCAGCTTGATGAGGCCCTCATTGGCCTCAGCACCGGAGTTGCCAAAGAACACCGCCTCCATGCCGGAGCGTTTGCAGAGTGTCTCTGCCAGCTTGGCATAGGGCTGTGAATAAAAAAGATTGGAAATATGGCCCAGGTCCATGGCCTGCTCATAGATGCTCCAGGCCCACTGCTCATTTCCGTAGCCTATGGAGCAGACGCCGATGCCGGAGGTGAAGTCGATCAGCTCCTTTCCCTCCAGACTCCAGAGGGTGGCTCCCTTCCCGTGGTCGACGGCCACGTCGAAGCGCCCATAGGTCTGCATGGTGTAGGCGTGGTCCAAGGCTTTCAGTTCTTCAAAGGTCATGTTCACCCGTCTCCTTACAGAATCATGGTACCGATTCCCTTATCTGACAGCAGCTCAATGAGGATGGAATGGGGGATGCGTCCATCCAGGATGTGGGTACGCTCCACACCGGAGCGGGCGGCCTCCACGCAGCACTCGATCTTGGGGATCATACCGCCCTGGATCACACCCTCCCGTACCAGCCGCGGCACCTCAGACAGGCCCACCTCCTCAATGAGGGTGCTCTCATCCTTGGGATCCCGGAGCAGGCCCCGGACGTCAGTCAGCAGGATGAGCTTGGAGGCTCCCAGCGCCACCGCCAGCTTGGCAGCCGCTGTGTCCGCATTTACATTGTAGGCGTTCTCCCCGTCAGTACCCTGGGCCACGGTGGAGACCACCGGGATATAGCCTGCCTTCAGGCTGTCCTGGATGGGCGCGGGATTGATCTTGATGATCTCTCCCACCAGGCCGTATTTCTCGTCCAGCTTCTTTGCCTGGAACAGGCCCGCATCCATGCCGCACAGGCCGACGGCCCGGCCGCCCCAGCTGAGGGTGGCGACCAGATCCTTATTCACCTTGCCGCAGAGCACCTGCTGCACCACGTCCATGGTCTCCTGATCAGTATAGCGCAGACCGTCCACAAACTTGGACTCCTTGCCCAGCTTCTGAAGCATCTCTGTGATCTCCGGTCCGCCGCCGTGGACCACCACCACCTGGATGCCCACCAGATGCAGCAGGATGATATCGCTGATGACCGCCTGGCGCAGCTCCTCTGAGACCATGGCGTTGCCGCCGTATTTGACCACAATGGTCTTGCCGTAGAATTTCTGAATATAAGGCAGCGCTTCGGACAGCACTGCGGCTCTTGTAATAACAGAATCAGACATGGGAAATTTCCTCCTTTTGGATCAGGTGCGGTAATCGCCGTTGATTTTCACATAGTCATAGGTGAGGTCACAGCCCCAGCAGGTGGCCTCGTGCTCCCCCTCGTGGAGGCAAATGTCGATGATCACCTCGTCCTGGGAGAGGATGCTCTTGGCCATCTCCTCGTCAAAGTCCACACCCATGCCCTGCCGGCATACCAGGACCTCGCCCACAGCGGACGCAAACTTCACATCCACATACTCGGGGCGGAACGGGGCCTTGGAATACCCCATGGCGCACAGCACCCGCCCCCAGTTTGCATCGGTGCCGAACATGGCGGCCTTCACCAGCGGAGAGCCCACCACAGCCTTGGCGAGGCGCTCCGCGCTCTCCTCGCTGCGTGCGGCGTGGACCGTACAGGTGATCAGGCGGCTGGCGCCCTCGCCGTCCCCCGCAATGCAGCGGGCCAGATACTCGCACAGCTGTCTGAGGGCCTTCTGGAACACAGTATAGGAATCGTCCTTCCACTCGATCAGCGGATTTTCCGCCATGCCGTTGGCCAGCACCACACACATATCGTTGGTGGAGGTATCTCCATCCACCGTCACCCGGTTGAAGGTCTTGGGCACCGTCTCCTGGAGCGCCTCGGACAGCATCTTCTGGGTAATGGCGCAGTCGGTGGTGATGAAGCAGAGCATGGTCCCCATATTGGGGTGGATCATACCGGAGCCCTTGGCGATGGCGCCCAGGGTCACCGTCTTGCCGCCCACCGTACAGGTCAGGGCCAGCTCCTTCTTGCAGGTATCTGTGGTCATAATGGCCCGGGCCGCCGCATCGGAGCCCTCCGGTCCCGCGCTGAGTCCCTTGGCCGCCTCCGGCATCCCCCGCTCGATGGCGGAGATATTGATGGTCTGGCCGATGACTCCGGTAGACGCCACAACAAAGTCAGAGGGGCTGCGGCCTGTGGCCTTGGCGGCGTACTCACTCATAAGCTCCGCGTTCTCATGGCTCTGGGGGCAGCAGGCGTTGGCGTTGCCGCTGTTGGCCACCACGCCCCAGGCTGTGCCGTCCTCCAGGTGATTCATGGTGATATAGATAGGCGCCGCCTTCACCCGGTTCATGGTATAAGTGGCCGCCGCTGTACACTCCTGCTCAGAGAGAATGATGGCAAGGTCTTTCTTGTCCTGCTTGTTGGCTTTTACGCCGCAGTGGACACCCCAGGCCTTGAACCCCTTTGGGGCGGTGACGCCGCCGGAAATCTGCTTCATAAGGTTTACCTTCCCTTCTGTATATGGGAAAAGGAGCGAAAGAAGCGGCTTCCCACGGGCCTTTCCGCCGTCTCCCTGTTGTTTCCCCTTCGTTTATTTCAAATTGAGGCCCGTTGTCTCATCCAGGCCCAGCATGAGATTCATATTCTGCACCGCCGCACCGGAGGCACCCTTGCCCAGATTGTCGAACAGCGCGGTGACAACCGTCTGGTCCTCATGTCCGCTGACCACCAGCTCCAGCTGATCCGTTCCCGCCAGGGTATTGGCCGCCAGCATGGCGGAGCCCTCCTCATAGCGCACAGAGATCAGCTTCTGTCCCCCGTAGTAGTCCAGCAGATGACGGTAGATCTCCTTTGCGCCGGGCTGACCCGTCAGGTGTTTGTTGTGGAGCAGAATGGAGGTGGCCATGCCGCTGTAATAGTCGTCCACCACCGGGCAGAACACCGGAGGCTGCTCCAGTCCGGAGATTTTCTGCATCTCAGGCAGGTGCTTGTGGTGCAGGTTTGTCCCGTAGATGCGGGGGCTGCTCAAGCTTGCCTCCTTCTCCTCACTCTCATATTCGGCAATCATCTTCTTGCCGCCGCCGGAGTAGCCGGTGAGCGAGAAGCAGGTCATGGGATAGCTCTTCGGGAGAATCCGGAGCGAGACCAGCGGCGCTGCGGCCGCCAGGAACCCGGTAGCATGGCAGCCGGGATTCGCCACCCGCTTGGCCTGCCCGATGATCTCCCTGGAATTGGTGAGGAGCTCCGGAAAGCCGTACACCCAGCCCGCTGCGGTGCGGTGGGCCGTGGAGGCGTCAATGACCCGGGTGTGCTCATTTTCGATGAGGGACACAGCTTCCTTCGCCGCCCCATCAGGCAGGCAGAGGAACACAATATCCGCTTCGTTGAGGAACTTCCTGCGCTCCTCCACATCCTTGCGCTTCTCCTCTGCGATCTGGAGCAGCTCAATATCCGTCCGCGCACTCAGACGCCCGAAGATCTGAAGGCCGGTGGTTCCCTCTCTGCCGTCAATATAGATTTTGGGTTTGCTCATATCCAACACTCCATTCTCACGGGGCACCGGTCTCCCGCTCCCCTGCCTGGCGCTACGGCAGATTCCTGTCTGTGCTCAGGCATGCTGTGCCAAAAACTCCTTGATATTCTGAATCTGCTTCTGAACGCTCTCAGAGGACGGTCCGCCGTACACCTGACGGCCGTTGACGCAGGTATTCAGCTCCAGGGCATGATAGACGTCCCGGTCAAACACCGAGGAGACTGCCTTGAAATCCTTGAGGGACAGCGTATCCAGGGTCTCTCCGGTTTTGATGCAGGAGTTCACCAGCTTGCCCACGATCATATAGGCCTCCCGGAAGGGCATCCCCTTCTTGACCAGATAGTCGGCGCAGTCCGTAGCATTGATGAAGCCGCCGGAGGCCGCACTGCACATGTTCTGCGCCCGGACGGTCAGGGTATCCAGCATGGAGGTGAACACGGGGATGCAGAGCTCCACTGTATCAATGGCGTCGAATATCGGCTCCTTGTCCTCCTGCATGTCCTTGTTGTAGGCCAGAGGCAGTCCCTTCATAACAGTGAGCAGGGTGATGAGGGAGCCGTACACCCGTCCGGTCTTACCTCTGACCAGCTCGGCCACATCGGGGTTTTTCTTCTGGGGCATGATGGAGGAGCCGGTGGAAAACGCGTCGTCCAGCTCCACATACTTGAACTCCCAGGAGCACCAGAGAATGATCTCCTCCGAGAAGCGGGAGAGGTGCATCATCAAAATGGAGCAGGCCGAGAGAAACTCGATGGCAAAGTCCCGGTCAGAGACCGAATCCATGGAGTTGTCGGTGGGGCACCGGAAGCCCAGGGCGGCAGCGGTCTGGAACCGGTCCACCGGGTAGGTGGACGTGGCCAGGGCGCCCGCCCCCAGGGGGCACTCGTCCATCCGCTCCAGGCAGTCCTCCAGGCGGGTGATATCCCGCTTGAGCATATTGGCATAGGCCATCATGTAATGGGCAAAGGTGGTGGGCTGAGCCCGCTGGAGATGGGTATATCCCGGCATGACGGTGTCCAGATTGGCCTCCGCCTTCTTGACCAGTACCTCCTCCAGCTTCTTCACCATGCCAATGATCACGGCGATCTCCTTTTTCACATAGAGCCGGAAGTCCACCGCCACCTGGTCATTCCGGCTGCGGCCCGTGTGGAGCCGCTTGCCGGTCTGCCCGATGCGCTGGGTCAGAATGGTCTCGATGTTCATGTGGATGTCCTCATTCTCCATAGAGAACTCCACCTGTCCGGCCTCGATATCGGCCAGGATGGCCTTCAGGCCGTCGATGATCTTCTCCGCCTCATGGGCCTCGATGATGCCCGTCTTTCCCAGCATGGCGGCGTGGGCGATGGAGCCCGCAATGTCCTCACGATAGAGACGTGCGTCAAAGGAAATCGACGAATTGAAGTCATTTACTTGGGTATCGGTCTCCTTCTGGAACCGTCCTGCCCACAATTTCATACTGGTTACCTCATTTCTCAGACGATGTTCTTGTTAGTTCAGCTTTCCCTGCTCCCGCATGGCCTGAACCGTATCGGGCAGACCCCACAGGTTGATGAAGCCGGTGGCGTCGTTCTGGTTGTAGTCACTCTCCTCAAAGGTGACCAGATTCTCAGAGTACAGTGTCTCGGGGGAGGTGACGCCCGCAGTAATGATATTGCCCTTGTAGAGCTTGAGCTTCACCGTGCCGGTGACGTGCTCCTGGGTCTTGGTGACAAAGGCGGAGAGGGCCTCCCGCACAGGGGTGAACCACTTGCCGTTATAGAGGAAGTCGGCAAAGTCCACTGCCAGCTTCTGCTTCATGTGCTTGGTGTCCTTGTCCACCGTGATCATCTCCAGCACCTCATGGGCCCGGTAGAGAATGGTGCCGCCGGGGGTCTCATAGACGCCGCGGTCCTTCATGCCCACCAGCCGGTTCTCCACGATATCCAAAAGGCCGATGCCATTGTCGCCGCCCACCTTGTTGAGCTTGCGGATGATGTCGCTGGCCTTCATCTTCTCGCCGTCCACAGCCACAGGCACGCCCTTTACAAAGTCCAGCGTCACATAGGTGGGCTCATCAGGCGCCTGGAAGGGAGAGACGCTCATCTCCAGGAAGCCCGGCTTGTCGTACATGGGCTCGTTGGCGGGGTCCTCCAGATCCAGACCCTCGTGGGAGAGGTGCCACAGGTTCTTATCCTTGGAGTAGTTGGTCTCCCGGGAGATCTTCAGCGGCACGTTGTGGGCCTCTGCGTACTCGATCTCCTCCTCACGGCCCTTGATGGACCACTCTCTCCAGGGAGCGATAATCTTCATCTCAGGGGCAAAGCGCTTGATGCCCAGCTCGAACCGCACCTGATCGTTGCCCTTGCCGGTGCAGCCGTGGCAGATGGCGTCGGCCCCCTCCTGCTTGGCGATCTCCACCAGCCGCTTGGCGATGATGGGCCGGGCGAAGGCAGTGCCCAGCAGATAGTCCTCATACTTGGCGCCCATCTGCATGGAGGGGATGATGACATCATCCACCATCTCATCGGTCAGATCCTCGATATAGAGCTTGGATGCACCGGTCTTGATGGCCTTTTCCTCCAGGCCCTCCAGCTCATCCCCCTGGCCCACATCGGCAGAGACTGCGATGATCTCGGGGTTATTGTAATTCTCCTTCAGCCAGGGGATGATGATGGATGTATCCAGACCACCGGAATAGGCAAGGACCACTTTTTTGATTTCAGACATTGTAATGACCTCCTGTTGGCCGGCCGTTTGGGCCGCCTGTTTTGATGTTGGTGCCATTATACTCTCGTGTGCATAAATATGCAACTATCATTCTGTATAATTATTCATATCTAATTTTATAATTATCTATATATTCGTTATATATGAATATTATTGCGAAATATTGAATTATATAGCGGACTGATTCAATTTTCGCTCTATATTCATACATTTATATGCGAATATCGGTGCATTTCGGCCGTTATGGCTCATATTTTCCCATATGCAGGCCATTTTCTTCCTCGTGTCTCAGAAACCGGGACAGCCCCCAGGCAAAAGGTGGTCCCGGCAATCCGCCCTGCGGCAAAAGCCGGCACTGCGTGGGAATTTTTCCTTGATTATTCTTGATATCTTGCTAAAATGTGAATAAAACAGGCCGGCAGTACTGCCGGCCGCACAGACAGGGGATGGATAGAGATGGAACAGATCCTGATTGTAGAAGATGACAGGCTGTTGAATCAGGGGCTTTGCAAGGCGCTGAAAACAGCGCAGCGGCAGGTACTCTCCTGCGGCGATCTGCGTACTGCAAGGGAACAGCTGCTCTGCGGGCTGCCGGATCTGATCCTGCTGGATCTGAACCTCCCGGACGGAAACGGCCTGCTTCTGCTCCAGGAGCTGCGGGCACAGTCGGAAAAGCCCCCTGTGATCCTGCTGACCGCCAACGACACCGACGAGGATGTGGTGACCGGACTGGAGCAGGGTGCAGATGACTACATCACAAAGCCCTTCTCTCTAGCCGTTCTGCGGGCCCGGGTGAACACCCAGCTGCGGAAGGCCGGGAAGGAACCGGCGGAGACGGCTGTGAGGATAGGCCCGTATTCCTTTGATTTTATAAACCAGCGCTTTTGTGCAGAAGGCGCTCCCGTGGAGCTGGGCAGGACCGAGCAGAAGCTGCTCCGGCTGCTGGTGGAAAACCGCGGCCGCACTATGGAGCGGGCAGCTCTGGTGGACCGGATCTGGACGGATGGCGCGGACTTTGTGGACGAAAACGCCCTGTCTGTGACGGTCAAGCGGCTGCGGGACAAGCTGAACGCCCAGGACTGCATCAAAACGGTATACGGCATCGGGTATGTGTGGGTGAATGAATATGAATAATTGGGGCTGGATATTCGGAGCGCTCTGTCTGCTCCTCGCCGGTGCAGTTGTTTTGATCAGCCGCAGAAAGGCCCGCCGGATCATGGACACTCTGGACGCAATGCTCACTGACGCAATGGAGGGAACTTTCCGCGAATCCACCTTTGACGAGAGCATGCTGTCCGCCCTGGAAACAAGATTTGCCCACTACCTCTCCGCATCCGTGGTTTCCGCACAAAATGTGACAGAGGAAAAAGACCGCATCAAGACCCTGATCAGTGACATCTCCCATCAGACAAAAACACCGATTGCCAATCTGCTGCTCTACACGGAGCTTTTGCAGGAGGAGGGTCTTTCCCCCGAAGCCAGGGCGTACACCCTCGCCCTCCACGCCCAGGCGGAAAAGCTGCGTTTCCTCATTGACGCCCTGGTAAAGCTGTCCCGGCTGGAAAACGGCATCATCGCCCTGCACCCGGAGCATTGCCCCCTCTCCCCCGTCCTTCAGCAGGCAGAGCAGCAGTTTGCAAACAGGGCCGCGGAGAAAGGTCTGGTCCTGACGGTCAATCCCACCGACGACACCGCCTGCTTTGATCCCAAATGGACCGCCGAGGCCCTCTGCAATCTGGTGGATAACGCCATCAAGTATACGCAGCGGGGCGGCGTCACCATCTCTGTGACACCCTATGAGATGTTTGTCCGTGTGGACGTGGCCGATACCGGCATGGGCATCCCGGAGGAAGAACAGTCCAAGATCTTTTCCCGGTTCTATCGTTCGGGTCCCGATCCCCGGCAGGAGGGCGTCGGCATTGGCCTGTACCTGGCTAGGGAGATCCTCCGAACTCAGAAGGACTATCCCAAGGTTGCCTCACAGGTGGGAAAGGGCTCTGTTTTTTCCATGTTTTTATCCCGTTGAAAGGAAGCTGTCGCAATGAAAACCATATTTTTGCATGGACTGGGCCAGACCGCCCAATCCTGGGCGCAGATACGCGCGCAGCTCCCCACACTGGATGGGGAGTATCCGGAGCTGTTTGGCGGTGCCAGCACTTATGACGCAGTATTCCGCGACATAGAGCAGTACTGTCTCAGCATCCGTGGTCCGGTCCGCTTGTGCGGGCTCTCTCTCGGCGCAATGATTGCACTGGATTATGCGATTCGCCATACAGAGCAGGTGGATTCTCTCATTTTGATGGGGGTGCAGTATAAGGTACCCACCCTTTTGATCGATGTTCAGAACATTCTGTTCCACCTTCTGCCGCGCAGTGCCTTTACAGGTTCCGGATTGTCAAAAGAAGCCATGATCGGGCTGACCCGCTCCATGCGGGCACTGGATTTCAGTGAAAACCTGCAAAAAATACACTGTCCTGTCACCATTGTCTGCGGCCAGAAGGATTTTGCAAATCTGAACGCTGCAAAAAAATTGCAGCGGAAGCTGCCACAGGCAGCGCTGCATATCATTCCGGGTGCAGGGCACGAGGTGAATCTGGCGGCTCCTGACGTCGTCGCGGGCATCATCCGAGCAGCGGATCCCGATTAAGCCCTTCCGATTCTTTCAAAACTGTAAGAATTGAGCCGCCTCTCGAAAGATTCTGGAAAGAATCATTTGCTATGATCTGTGTGCAGGGAAAAGAAATTACTCCCCCGCACACAGATTTTTTATGGAGGACCCCGATATGAGTATTTTACAGGTGCAGAACCTTAAAAAGATTTATGGAAGCGGTGAAACGGCCGTCCATGCCCTGGACGGCGTGGACCTGTCCGTGGAGAAGGGGGAATTTGTCGCCATTGTGGGCACCTCCGGTTCCGGCAAATCCACCCTCCTCCACATGCTGGGCGGCCTGGACCGCCCCACCAGCGGCACGGTCACGGTGGACGGCCGGGAGCTGGGCAGTCTCAAGGAGGAGGAGCTGACTATTTTCCGCCGCCGCAAGATCGGCTTTGTGTTCCAGAACTACAACCTGGTTCCGGTCCTGAACGTGCTGGAAAATATTGTTCTGCCCATCGGACTGGACGGCAGGCCGGTGGACGAGCCCTATGTGCAGGAGATCATCCAGGTGCTGGGGCTGGAAAAGAAGCTTCAGAATCTGCCCAACAACCTCTCCGGCGGCCAGCAGCAGCGCGTGGCCATCGCCCGGGCCCTGGCGGCAAAGCCCGCCATCATCCTGGCCGATGAGCCCACCGGAAACCTGGACAGCAAAACCAGCCAGGATGTGCTCAGCCTGCTGAAGGTGACCGGAGCCCGATTTTCCCAGACCATCGTGATGATCACCCACAACGAGGAGATCGCCCAGCTGGCAGACCGCATCATCCGCATTGAGGACGGCCGCATCGCGGTGAGGGGGTGAGGAAATGCTGTGCGTTTCCAATCGCGCCTGTATCCGGGCACTGTCCGCAAAGAGCTTCCAGGCGTCCAGGACCCGCAACATCATTGCAGTGCTGGCAATCGCCCTGACCACCATCCTGTTCACCACCCTCTTTACTGTGGGGCTTTCCATAAACGAGGCCTTTCAGCAGTCCAATTTCCGTCAGGCGGGCGGCTACTCCCACGGCGGGTTCAAATACCTGACAGAGGAACAGTATCTGGACCTGCGGGACGATCCCCTCATTGAGGCCTGCGGCGTCCGCCGACTGGCCGGTATGGGGACCGGGGACACACTCCGCAAAAACCATGTGGAGGTGTGCTGGGCCGATGCACAGGACGCCCACTGGATGTGGCTGGACCCCATTCAGGGCCGGCTCCCCCGGGAGGGCACCAACGAGGCGGCCGCCGACCTGGAGCTTCTGCACCTGCTGGGTGTTCAGCCTGAGCTGGGAAAAACCTTCACCATGCCCATGGAGGTGGAGGGTCAGTCCATCGAGCGGACCTTTACCCTGTGCGGCTGGTGGGAGAAGGATCCCATTGTGACCGCAAATATGGTGCTGATTTCGGAGTCGGAAGTGGACGCCATTCTGCACGATACGGGCGTGGTCCTGCCTGCCAGGGACAAGCTGATCGGCAGCTGGCATCTGGATGTGATGCTGTCCGGGCCCTACCACATTCAGGAGGAATTGAACACCATCCTGGCCAGCCACGGCTACCAGAGCCAGGACCCCAGTCAGGCCGAGAGCTATATTGATATCGGGGTCAACTGGGGCTACACCGCAGCGCAGTTTTCCGCAAAAGCCGACCCCATGACGATCCTGACCGTGGCAGGGCTGCTCCTGCTCATCATGTTCACCGGATATCTGATCATCTATAACGTGTTCCAGATCTCCGTGGTCAATGACATCCGCTTTTACGGCCTGCTCAAAACCATCGGGACCACCGGGAGGCAGATCAAATCCATCCTGCGGCGTCAGGCCCTGACCCTCTGCCTGTTCGGCATCCCCCTGGGCTGCGTGGTTGGATGGCTCATCGGCGCCAAGCTCAGTCCGTTTATAATGAGCCGCATGAACGGCATGGTGCTGGACACCATCTCCACCAGCACCTGGATCTTTGTCGGCTCCACCCTGTTTGCCCTGATGACGGTCCTGCTCTCCTGTGCCCGCCCCGCCCGGATGGCGGCGAAGGTCTCCCCGGTGGAGGCGGTGCGCTACACCGAGGGCGGACATTCGGGAAAAAAGCAGAAAAAAGGCAGTAAGTCCTTCTCTATCCTCCGCATGGCCGCAGCAAATCTTGGCCGCAGCAAGGGAAAGACCTTTGTGACCATCCTCTCCCTGACCCTGGCGGTGGTGCTGCTGCAAATGACCGCTGTGTTTACCGGCGGATTCGATATGGACAAATATCTGGCGGATAAGGCGGTCAGCGATTTCATTCTGGCAGACGCCGCCTATTTCCATAACAACGTCCAGAGCTGGTCCATGGGCGGCAGCGTTCTGGAGCCGCGGATCATCCAGTCTGTCCGTGACCACGGCGGCATCACGGACGGCGGCCTGGTTTACGGGCAGACCGCCCAGGTGGTGGAATATGCCCCGGAGGACTGGGTTCGGCATGCCATGGCGCAATGGGGCAATCCGGAGGAGAACATCAACGCCAATCTGGCCCACGTCTCCCGGACCGAGGACGGCCGGGTCATGGACCGCGTGCTGACTTACGGCATGGAGCCCTATGTGCTGGACCGCCTGACGGTCTACGAGGGCGACCTCAGCAAGCTCAAGGAACCCGGCAGCCGCGCGGCAGCGGCCGTTTATTCCTATGATGACTACGGAGAAATCGAGCCGGACTCCCACTGGGCCAAGGTGGGTGACACCGTCACTTTGCGCTATGTCAGCGAGTGGGAGCTCTATGACCTCGAAACCGGCGAGACCTATCAAAGCGCAGAGGAAGCAGGCCAGCGCCCCTATAACACCCGTCCGCTGGTCTACCGGGATGAGACCTTTACGGTGGCGGCGGTGGTTACAGTCCCCAACACCCTGAGCTACCGCTTCTACGGCTCCGACCAGTTCGTCATGGGGCCGACACCTTCCTGGAGGTGAACGGCACAAGCGACGTTATGCTCTACGCCTTTGACGCAGATGACGCCGCCGAAATGGGTGCATTCCTGACCGAATACACCACCAGGCAAGCTCCCCGATACGCCATCGAGAGCAAGGAGTCCTATCAGGCCCAGTTTGAGAGTTTCCGCTCCATGTTCCTCATTGTCGGCGGTCTGCTCTCCCTGATCGTAGGACTGGTCGGTGTGCTGAATTTTGTCAATGCCATCCTGACAGGCATCCTCACCCGTAAGCGGGAGTTCGCTATGCTCCAGTCCATCGGCATGACCGGAACCCAGCTGAAAACCATGCTGGTGGCGGAGGGCCTCTTGTATGCGCTGGGCTCGGCGGCGCTGGCACTTGTATTCTCCCTGGCAATAGGGCAGCTGGCCGCCGCCGCACTTGAGAACATCTTCTGGTTCTTCACCTACCAGCCGACCTATGTGCCCATTCTGGTCGTCGCGCCCATCTTCGCTCTTCTGGGCTTTGCGGTCCCGCTGCTGGTGTATGGCAGCGTCTCCAGACAGACCATCGTGGAGCGGCTGAGAGAGAGCGAAACCTGATTCTGATGTATAAAAGAGAAAAATACCGTATCATCCAAGAAAAGCAAATGTCTGTATAGCGCCTGGCCAGAGCAAAAGAAAGCACTGATTATCAATGATAATCAGTGCTTTCTGGGTTTTGTTGACAAAAAAGTGCGGCCTGCCGGTCCCGTCAGCCCCAAACCGGAGCCCAAAAGGAAAGACACCATCTTTGGACTGGGTTCTCCTTTTTCTTTCCGCCCTTCACCCATCCAAAAGTCCCCATATCTTTCCCCTTCCCGTTTCGTTTGATCCGTTCCCCCGGATTTTCACACTTCCTCAGTTGAAATTTTTCCTGCTTGGGCCCTCTGTTCTTCTGTTATATCCTCATCCTTGACCCAGTGATAGTCCGGAT
>JAHHSD010000003.1 GCA_020025425.1 Oscillospiraceae bacterium | reverse complement strand
CAGAATCATGGTGTCCACATCGCCGCAGGCCTCCACGGCCTTGCCGGACATGGCGATCACATTGAACTTGGTCACCCGGTCCATGCCCGCGATACCGATGGCGGACAACAGGCCGCCGATGGTGGTGGGGATCAGGCAGACCATCAGGGCAATCAGGGTGGAGGTGGACAGCTTCACCCCAGAGTAGATGCCAATGGGGTAGAGGGTCACAATGACGATCAGAAAAATGATGGTCAGGGAGACCAGCAGGGTGTTCAGCGCGATCTCGTTGGGGGTCTTTTTCCGGGACGCGCCCTCCACCAGGGAGATCATGCGGTCCAGAAAGCTGTTGCCCGGGTCGGAGGTGATCCGGATTTTCAGCTAGTCCGATACCACCGTGGTGCCGCCGGTGACGGAGCAGAAGTCGCCGCCGTTTTCCCGGACCACGGGGGCGGACTCGCCGGTGATGGCCGACTCATCCACGGAGGCGATGCCCTCGATCACCTCGCCGTCGCCGGGGATGATCTCACCGGCCCTGACCAGCACCACATCGCCCTTGCACAGCTCGCTGGAGGAGATGGTGACGGTTGTGCCGTCCTCCCGCAGCACATGGGCCTCGGTATCCTTCTGGGTCTTTTTCAGACTGGCCGCCTGGGCCTTGCCCCGGCCCTCGGCCACGGACTCGGCGAAGTTGGCGAACAGGACCGTCACAAACAGGATCACGGAGACGATGATGTTGTAGACGCGCAGGCCGGCGTTGTCCCCGCCGAAGAGGTTGGGGAAGAACGACAGCAGCAGAGTGACGAAAAATCCGATCTCCACCACAAACATCACAGGATTTTTTATCATATAGCGGGGGTTCAGCTTTTGTACGCTGCCCCGGAGCGCCTCCCGGAGGATCTCCGGGGTGATGCTCTTCTTTTTCTGATGTTTACTCATGGCAAGCCCTCCTTATCCCCAAAGGGTCAGATGCTCCGCAATGGGGCCCAGCGCCAGTGCCGGGAAAAATGTCAGTGCAGCAAAGATATAGACCACAAATACCAGGATCACAGCAAAGCTGATGGTGCTGGTTTTGAGTGTGCCGGCCGATTCGCCCACATAGTTTTTCTTCATCAGGGAGCCGACGATGGCCAGCTGGATCACAATGGAGAGGTATCGGCCAAAGAACATGGCCAGGCCGGTGGTGATGTTCCAGAACAGGGTGTTGTCCGCCAGGCCCTCGAAGCCGGAGCCGGTGTTGGCGGCCGAGGAGGCATATTCGTAGAGGATCTGGCTCAGACCGTGGAAGCCCTCGTTGGAGATCACGGCCCGGCCGGCGGCGGTGGCCACGGCCAGGGCGGAGAAGCTCAGGATGAGCAGGGGTGGATGATGATGCACAGGGCAGTCAGCTTCATTTCACGGCCCTCGATCTTCCGGCCCAGGTATTCCGGGGTCCGGCCCACCATCAGGCCGCAGATAAAGACGGCCAGGATGGCGTATAGAATCATGTTCATCAGGCCCACGCCCTTGCCGCCGAACACCACGTTCAGCATCATGTGGAGCATGGGGACCAGCCCGCCCAGAGGGGTCAGGGTGTCGTGCATGTTATTGACCGTGCCGGTGGGGAAGGAGGTGGTCACTGTGGTGAACAGGGAGGAGAGGGGGATGCCGAAGCGCATCTCCTTGCCCTCCATGCTGCCCATGGACTGGTCCAGGCCCACGGCGGCCAGCGCCGGGTTGCCCTGGCCCTCCGCCCAGAAGCACAGGCCCAGCCCCAGCAGGAACAGGATGCCCATGGCCAAAAAAAGGCTTCGGCCCTCCTGGCCGAAGCATCTGGCGGTCAGGCCCTCTCTGTGGACGGGCAGGGCATTGGCGGGGGCAGCAGCGGCCGCGCGGCTGCGGTGCCCGTCCCGGGCCATCTTGCCAAAGGCGATGACGCAGGCGCCGGGGAGCAGCATCATGGCGTACATCTCAATGAGGTTGGTCAGTACGGTGGGATTTTCAATGGGGGTAGCGGAGTTGGCGCCCAGAAAGCCGCCGCCGTTGGTGCCCAGGTGCTTGATGATCTCAAGAGCGGCCACAGGGCCGGTGGCGATGACCTGCTTGGCCCCCTCCGTTGTTCCCAATACTGTGTGTGTGTCATTGTCCCATCCCTTTCTGACGAGATTCTATCATTCGTCAGATAAAAATGGGAAAAGGAGAACAGGGACGGAATAAAAGAATCATAAAACCAAGGACGGCGGGGACCCGGCTTGCGCTGGGCAGCAGGATCCGGTATAATGAGAAAACAGTCAAAAAACCGAAGAAGATGTGGGGGATGTACCGTGAAAAAGGTGTTGTTCGTGTGCCACGGCAATATTTGCAGAAGTCCGATGGCTGAATTTGTGATGAAGGATCTGGTGAAGAAGGCGGGGCTGGAGGATGAGTTCCTCATTGAGTCTGCGGCCACCAGCAGGGAGGAGATCGGAAATCCGGTCTACCCGCCGGCGCGGAAGAAGCTGGCTGAGCACGGCATCGACTGCGCGGGGAAAACAGCCTGCCAGCTGAGGAAAGAGGACTATGGGCGGTATGACTGGCTGGTTGGGATGGATCAGGCCAATTTCCGCAATATGAACCGGATCTGCGGAACGGTGGAGGGGGAGAAGATCAGCCTGCTGCTGGACTACACGGACCACCCCAGGGACGTAGCTGACCCATGGTACACCGGAGATTTTGAACAGACCTGGCGGGATGTGGAGCAGGGCTGCCAGGGACTGCTGAAATCTATTATGGAAAGGATTTAGGTTAGAGCATCAGGCCGGGGGAGAATAGAAAAAAGACGGAACACCAGAAATCTGGTGTTCCGTCTTTTTTTATGGCAGTTATACATGCTCCTGTTGAATTGAGAGCAACTTGGAATATTACAATATTTGGGAATTGCAGAGTCATAATTTACAACGCAGCAGTATAGTATTTTATCATATAATCCCTTGAATTTGAGAGCCGGGAGTGGTCCTGGAGCGGGTGTTGGGGCGCTTTGATGCTGTGTAAGAGAGCGTCCATGGAGATGCCCATGTAAAAAGGCGTAGTTCCCTGATATGGGGATGGATGAGACGATGAAATCTGACAGCCGAAAGGAGGGTAAGTCCTGATTTGTCAAAGCGACGCATTGGAAACATGAAAATGGAAGATGAGAGGGAGGATTTTTAGATGACTTTTGACCAGATCATTCTATGGATCATGGCATGCGGCATTATTCTCGGTGCCGTTGACAAGATTTACGGGAATCGTTTCGGGCTGGGAGAAAAGTTCGATGAGGGCTTTCAGGCCATCGGCCCCCTGGCGCTGGGGATGGTCGGTATCGTATGTCTTGCCCCAGTGATTTCCAAGATTCTGGGTCCTGTGATTATCCCTGTTTTCACGGCGCTGGGCGCTGACCCCGCAATGTTCGGTTCAATTCTCGCCAATGATATGGGCGGATATCCTCTGGCAATCGAGCTGGCGCAGGACGAGCAGGCGGGATTGCTGGCGGGAAATATTGTTGCATCCATGTTGGGGTGTACCTTAGTATTCTCGATCCCCGTGGGCCTGGGGCTCATTGAGAAGGAGGACCGGCCTTATTTTTCCAAGGGCCTGCTGATCGGTTTGATCACCATTCCCGTGGGCAGCATCATTGGCGGTCTGGCAGCAGGGTTTGAGGTCAAGATGATTCTGATGAATATGATCCCGGTCATCATTTTAGCGGCTCTGCTGGCGCTGGGCCTTGCGTTTGCGCCCGACAGGATGGTAAATGGCTGCATGGTTTTTGGTCAGTTTATTACCATTGTGATTTACATTGGTCTGGCGGCCGCTGCATTCCAGCATCTGACCGGAGTGGTCCTGATCCCCGGCATGGCTCCGATCATGGAAGGAATGGAGGCTGTCTCCGGAATCGGCATTGTGCTGCTGGGTACATTCCCCGTGTTGACCATTCTGACAAAGGTGTTGGATAAGCCCCTGAACGCAGTCGGAAGAAAGATCGGACTGGACAGCACCAGTGCTGCTGGTCTGGTATTTACCCTGGCCAACTCCGTCCCTGTTTACACCATGATGAAGGACATGAAGAAAAAAGGGATCATCGTTAATACAGCATGGCTGGTTCCCGCCACCGCGGCTCTGGGAGATCATTTGGGCTTTACCGCCGGTGTGCGCCCTGACATGATTACTCCTGTTGTGGTGGGCAAGCTGACCGCCGGTGTGCTGGCCATTCTTCTCACCTTGATTATCTGTAAAAATATGGTGGAGCCTGATCGGGCGGAAGCTGCTTCGAAATAAAGGATTCAATCACGATGGGCAAATCGATTGTGTGGATGTTGGAAGGAGGCAACCATGGAAAAAAGTATTATCTCGGGTTGGACCAGGGCACGACAGGGACGACAGCGCTGATTTTCGATGAAAACTGGAACCAGATCGCCCGCGGCTATGAGGAACATACGCAGTATTTCCCCCATCCCGGCTGGGTGGAGCACGACCCCATGGAAATTTGGAACAAGGTTCTCTCCACCATCGAGACGGCCTGTAAGGAGGCGGGCATTCTGGCTGCCGATCTGACCTGCATGGGGCTGGACAACCAGGGTGAGACCGTGATGCTGTGGGATCGGTATAGAGGCGTTCCTGTTTATAATGCCATCGTCTGGCAGGACAGACGTACTGCAAAGATGGCGGATGAGATCAGCGAAAAGTATGGCGATATGATCCGTGAGAAGACCGGCCTGGTGGTCGATGCGTATTTCAGCGCCACCAAGATCCGCTGGATCATGGATCATGTAGAGGGCGTGCGTGAGAAGATCGAGCAGGGCCGCATTCTGGCCGGTACCATGGACAGCTGGATGATCTGGAAACTGACCCACGGAAAGGTCCATGTGACGGACTTCTCCACAGCCTCCCGCACTATGCTGCTGAACATTCACACCGGTGAGTGGGACGATGAGATCCTGGATGTGCTGGGTATCCCCAAGAGCATCCTGCCTGAGATCCACGACAGTGCTGAGATTTATGGGCAGACCGATCCCCTGGATGTGTTTGGTGCCAGAGTTCCCATTTCCGGTTCTGTGGTCGATCAGCAGGCGGCCCTGTTCGGTCAGGCATGCTTCGAGCCTGGCACGGTCAAAACTACTTATGGAACCGGCTGCTTTATGCTGATGAATACCGGTGACAAGCCTGTCTATTCCGCAAACGGTCTGCTGACCACGGTGGGGTGGGGCTTGAACAATAAGAAGATGATATTCGCGCTGGACGGCGGGATCTATGTTTCCGGGGCCGCAATTCAGTGGCTGCGGGATAAGATGAATCTGATCAGCAGCGCCGCCGAGAGCGAGACTATGGCGAAAGCGGTCCCTGATACAGGAGACGTCTATTTTGTGCCCGCATTTGCCGGCCTGGCGGCTCCCCACTGGGATCAGTACGCCCGCGGCACCATCGTCGGACTGACCGGAGGAACCACGAAGGAACAGCTGGTCCGCGCCACGCTGGAGAGCATCGCCTATCAGGTGAAGGATAATCTGGATGTGATGGTCAGGGACTCCGGTATCCCCATTGAGGTGATGCGGGTGGATGGCGGCGCCGTTGTGAATGAGTTCCTGATGCAGTTCCAGGCCGATATCCTTGGTATTCCCGTAGATGTGCCTGTCATCACTGAGACCACCGCTCTGGGTGCCGCCTATCTGGCGGCGTATGGACTCGGAGAGTTCCACGATATGAATGAGCTGAAGAAGAACTGGAAGCTGTATAAGCGCTATGAGCCGCAGATGGAGCCTGAGAAGCGGGATGAGCTGCTGAGAAATTGGCACCGGGCGGTGGAACGGGCAAAGAATTGGGCTGAGGAGTAAGCATACCATCAGTTCGGAAGAAGAATCTGAATAGGGGAACACAGAAACAGGAGGCAACAGAATGCTGAAAACAAATGTAGTAGTGATTGGCGCTGGCGCAGTAGGCTGTGCAGTCGCCCGAGAATTGTCCAAGTATCAGATTGGCGTCATTGTGGTAGATAAGAACGAGGACATCGGCGGCGATGCGTCCAAGTCCAATAGTGCAATCATCCACACCGGATATGACGCATCTCCCGGTACACTGGAATCCCAGCTGGTGGTGGCAGCCAACCCCATGTACGACCAGCTGACCCGGGATCTGGACGTTCCGTTTCGGCGGATCGGTGCGATTTTGCCGGCCATTACACAGGAACAGTTTGAGAAGCTGCCTGCCATTAAGGAGAAGGCATTCAATAACCGGGTCTATGATGTGGAGTACAAGACAGGCCCCGAGCTGCTGGAGATGGAGCCGAATCTGAATCCGGAGGTGAAGGGCGGCCTCTATATCCCCAGAGAGAGCATCATCGATCCCTTTATCTGGGTGCAGGCGCTGGCGGAGAACGCCAACGAGAACGGTGTTGCCTTCCTGCTGAACACCAGGGTGACCGGGATCACCACGGAAAACGGCAAGGTCAGGTCGGTCCAGACCACGGGGGAGGAGATCGAGACTGACTATGTAATCAATGCGGCCGCCCTATACTGTGACGAGATTGCTGCCATGGTGGGCAAGGCGGATTACTTCGTAAATCCCCGCAAAGGACAGTTCTACATTCTGGATAAGAACGCCAGCTGTCAGGTGGAGCATATTGTCCTGCCCATTCCAACCAAGCTGACCAAGGGCAAGCTGATGTGTCCCACCATTCACGGAAATATGCTGGTCGGTCCTACGGCTGAGGATTTGGAGGATAAGACCGATAAGGATATCACCACGGAGGGACTGGAGAGCATCGAGGCCGATGTAAAGCGGCTGATTCCCAATGTCAATGTGCGTGAGACTGTGACCCAGTACTGCGGTCTGCGTCCAAACCGCAACCCGGAGGGTCTGCACTTCGATATGTGGGATGATCTGGAGGGCTTTGTTAATCTGTCCGGTGTGCGCTCCACCGGATTGACCCTGTCTCCTGCCATGGGCAAATATGTGGTCCAGCAGATGATGAATCACGGTCTGGAGCTGACCTTTAAGGAAAATTTCGTGAAAAACAGAAAGGGAGTCGTCCGCTTCCACGAGATGGACCGCGACGCCCAGGAAAAGCTGGCGGCGGAGAATCCGGCTTATGGCAGAGTGATTTGCCGCTGCGAGACCATCACGGAGGGGGAGATCCTGGACTGTATCCACCGTCCTCTGGGTGCCAGAAGTATGGACGCAGTCAAGCGCAGAGTGAGAGCCGGTATGGGTCGCTGCCAGGGCGGTTTCTGTGGACCAAAGGTGATTGAGCTCCTGGCCCGTGAGTGGAATATGCCTGTTGAGCAGGTTCGAAAGAACAACGAAGGCTCCTATATGGTCGTGGGACGGATGCGCTGAGATCCACCAAAAGGAGCGGTAACGCATCATGGTCCTCATGCCTGGTGCTGACGGAAGGAGACGATTTAGGGTGTATGAGATCAAGTGTGATGTAGCCATTATCGGAGCGGGACCTGCCGGGTTATCCGCTGCGGTGGCGGCAAAAAAAGAAGGTGCAGAGGAAGTCCTTCTGATTGAAAGAGATACCAGCATCGGCGGTATTTTGCAGCAATGCATCCATCCGGGCTTTGGTCTGACCTATTTTAAGGAAGAACTGACCGGACCGGAGTATGCCGGCCGGTTTGGAGATGAGGCTCTGGCGCTGGGCACAAAAGTCCTGCTGGATTCCATGGTGCTGGAGGTCGTACCGGAGGAGAATGCGGTTTACTGTGTGAACGCCGCATATGGTATGACAAAAGTATGCGCCAAGAGTATCGTGCTGGCCATGGGCTGCCGTGAGCGCACCCGTGCGGCCATTCAGATCCCGGGTTCCCGTCCGGCCGGTATCTATACTGCCGGTGCGGCTCAGCGGCTGATCAACCGTCAAAATGCCATGGTGGGCCGGGAAGTTGTCATCCTGGGCTCCGGTGATATCGGAATGATCATGGCCCGCAGAATGAGCCTGGAGGGCGCCCATGTGAAGGCCGTGGTGGAGATCATGGATTTCCTGGCCGGCCTGACGAGAAATAAGGTCCAGTGTCTGGACGACTTTGGGATCCCCCTGAAGCTGGCCCATACGATCACCCGCATCGTGGGCAGCCAGCGGGTAGAAGGTGTGTATGTGGCGGCGGTAGATGAGCACAGGAAGCCCATCCCGGAGACGGAGGAGTACATCCCCTGTGATACGCTGCTGCTGTCGGTGGGGCTGATTCCGGAGAATGAGCTGACCTGTAAGGCAGCGGTCAAGATGTCTTGTATTACCAACGGCCCCGAGGTCAACCAGTATATGCAGACTTCCGCGCCCTGTGTCTTTGCCTGCGGCAACGTGGTCCATGTCAACGATTTGGTGGATAACGTGACTGTGGAGAGTATGCGGGCGGGGGCCTGTGCTGCCCGGTATGCCAAGGGTGAACTGGATCACGACAGCAGGGTCGTGAACGCTGTCCCCGGCAATCATGTGAGATACCTCTGTCCCCAGTATATCTGCTGCGGCGGCAACGAGGATGTGAAGCTGTTCTTCCGTGTGCTGGCTCCCGACAGCGCGGTTACAATCATCGCCAGGTGCGGAGATGAGGTGATCGCGGCCAAAAAGGTCAAGCGTGTCAGTCCCGGTGAGATGGAACATATTCTGGTGCCCATCCAAAAGGTGACCGGGGATGTTACCGTGGAGATCAAGAAGGAGGAGTAAGCAGATGGTGAAGAATATTATCTGCACAGTATGCCCGATGGGCTGCCATATTACCGTGGAAGGGGAGGGCAGCGAGATCGCTTCGATTTCCGGCTTTACCTGCCCCAGAGGCGAGGCTTACGGCCGACAGGAGTTTGCTCACCCGGTACGGATTTTGACAACCACCGTCAGGTGTGAGGGTGGAGAGCAGGAGCTGCTGCCCGTCCGATCCAGGCAGCCGATCCCCAAGGAGCTTTTGATGGATTGTATGGATGTGCTTCGTAAGACTGCCGTACATACTCCTGTGAAACGCTGCGACATGGTGGTGGAGAACATCTGCGGCTGTGGAGTTGATATCGTAGCCAGCGGTGAGGCGTAAAGACCGCTCGCAGATGCGAGAGATATCATAAAAATGCTCCCGGACCCATGGAGGCCCGGGAGCATTTTGCTGCGCTGAATGGGGACTGAATTCGTAGGAATCGGCGGCTGCCAGGCTATGGTCAGTGTAATATTGACAACCGTTTTGTATATTTGGGGCGATCAGATCGGAATATTTTATGGTCAATATAAAAACAAATTGAAGATAAAAATGCAAAAAGAAGATCAAAGATTGAAATTCAACAAAAAATTTGATAGAATATTAAAACAAAGCTCTATCAGGAACAGAAAAATGCTTACAGATTTGAACCACAGTGTTTTGGGATCCTGAACCTGTATGGGAAGAGCATGAGAGACATGAAAACAGCGGCACGATTTCGCCCGGCACGATCTCAATTTTGCGGCATATTGTGTATCCTGTGCAGCAAAAGAGTGCAATGAAATTATTTGGTTATACATAGAGGTGAAACCCCATGGAAACATTATTTGACTTTTTTGAAACACTGGACGAGATGGTGTATGTATCCGATGTCGATACACACGACCTGGTCTATATGAACCGGCATCTGCGGGAGAGCCTGGGATATCCTGCGCATGAAACATACACAGGCAAAAAATGTTACGAAGTTTTGCAGATGAAGGGCAGTCCATGCAGCTTTTGCAATAATGACCAGATCAAAACGGATCAGTTTATAACATGGATACATGAAAATCCGGCGTTGAAAAAACGATTCATTGTAAAGGACCGTATGATTGTGTCGGATGGACACAGGTACCGCGTGGAAGTGGCGCTCAGAATGGATAAGGCGGAAAAAGGGAACATATCTATTTTTTATAACCGAAGTGAGACGATTTTAAATGAATGTCTCCAATATTTTTTCATTTCACAAAATCCCAGCGAATCCATTGATGTCCTGCTGTCTTATCTGGGGCAAACCTTTCACTGTGATCGGGTATATATTTTCGAAATTGACAGCGATGAAACTACAAGCAATACCTATGAGTGGTGCGGTACCGGCATAAGCCCGCAGAAGGATATCCTGCAAAAACTCCCGCTATCGGATATTTCATATTGGATGGAGGCCTTTGAAAAGGGAGAAATAGTGTTGATTTGGGATCTGAAGGAAATTCGGACCACATACCCTGCAACCTATTCTCTGCTGCAGCCCCAGGGGATCAACTCCCTGATTGCCATGCCGATTTACTCGGATGACCAGCTGAAGGGCTTTATTGGAGTAGACAACCCGGATCAGGAGATGTTTGCTCTGCTGGAGCAGGTCCTGAAAGCACTGAGCGGTGCGGTGGCGGTCCAGTTCAAACGATGCGAGCTGTACCATCACTTCAATGAGATGAGCTATCGGGATTCCCTGACGGGGGCCTATAACCGGAATGCGCTGGATGAGCACTATGTGCAGTTTGATGCATGCAGATCCTTTGGGGTGGTCTACTGTGATATCAACGGCTTAAAGGAGACGAATGATATCCGGGGCCATAACGCAGGAAACCGCCTGCTGCAAAATTGTTACCACATCCTTGAATATGCGCTGAACACAGAGTGGATCTACCGGGTCGGCGGGGATGAATTTGTCGCTCTGTACTGTGATGTGGACCAGGATAAGCTGAAAGAAGATCTGGACGCTTTGAACCAGGCTGTGATGCAGAGCGACTGCCAGATGTCCATAGGGTATGCGTGGACCGATCAGCAGCCCATTGATAAGGAACAGGTGATCCATCAGGCCGATGTTATGATGTATGATGAAAAAGCGGCCTATTATGAAAATCTGAAAAAGACCCTGGATGGGGGGAAACAGGGCAAGGGACTGGAGCGGACCTTGATTACCTCGGGGGAGGTCATTACGGACTCTCAGCTGAAACTCCAGAAATTTCTGTCAAATACTTACTGTGATGTTTCGTTCCTGCTGGCGCTGATTGGAAATGACAGCAGCACAAGCTGTTTCTTCTTTGGGGACATGCAGAAAAACATCTTTTACGTCTCAGACAGTATGCGCGACAAGTTTGGATTTGAAAGCAACGTGGTGCCGGATCTGGTCAATAAATGGGCGCTGCGCATTCATGATGAAAATCTGCTGAAGCGGTTCAGAAAGGATATGGACGATCTGCTGAGCCGGAAGCAGGAGAGCCACGACCTGCGGTATCCCATTACGGACGCCCAGGGGAACAATATCTGGATCCGGTGCTTCGGAAAAATTGAGTGGAGTGAGGACGGCACCAAACCCCTGTTCTTTGCGGGACAGATCACCCACCAGGACGAGGGCTTTGTGGTGGATTCTCTGACCAATTTCCCCAGAGAAACGGTTCTGATGCAGAGTCTGGAATACATAAAAAAACACAATCAGCACTGTCAGGTGATTGGGTTCTCATTCAACAACATCGCCCAGATCAACAACAACCACGGCCGCGGGTTCGGCGATGATCTGATTCGTGAAATGACGGAGCAGATGTACGAAAAGCTGTCTGCTAAGGCGACCTTTTATCGCATGAGCGGCATGCGGTGCCTGGCCCTGATGGATGTGATCTCCACGGAAGAGACGGAGAAGTTTATTACCCAGGTCAAGAAAGTGATATCGGACTGCTATCGCCACATGGGCGTGCTGGTGCAGAATCCATGCTCCTTTGCGGTCCTCAGATACCCCCAGGGGGACACCTCACCTCAGGACTTTATCGAGGCTATGGTCTCCCTGATCAGAGTGGCCAGAAACAGCCCGGATCAGCTTTACATCGACAACTCCAAAGGGGATATCCAGGAAATCCAGAATCAATCCAATATGGAGATGAAGCTGAGCCAGGACATCATGGACGGCATGAAGAATTTCCGGATTGTAGTTCAACCGTTGGTCTCCACAGAAAACAGACAGCCCGTTGGGGGCGAGACGCTGCTGCGCTGGCAGTTTGAGGGGAAGGATGTTCCGCCCAGTATCTTTATTCCCATCATTGAGCGGGAAAATATGATCCATCTGGTGGGGCGCTGGGTCTTTGAGCAGGCGGTGCACACCTGCTCACGAATCCGGTCCTACTGCCCGGATTGGTATTTGTCCGTCAATGCCAGCCTGCAGCAGCTGAACGATGAGGGTTTCATTGATTTTATTCGGGAGACGCTGGAAAAATATTCGCTGGACGGCAAACACATCGTCGTGGAGATGACGGAGAGCTGCATGGACGAGCAGCCCGAAAAATTGGTGGGCTTTGTGGAGGCCTGCGCAAATATGGGCATTCAGATCGCACTGGATGACTTTGGCAGCGGATACTCCTCGCTCCGGGTCCTCCTGCAATATCCCTCCAGCATCATCAAGCTGGACCGGTCCCTGCTGCTGGAGATGACCGACTCCTTTGACAAGAACAATTTTATTACCAGTATCGTCTATGCCTGCCATCAATTCGGGAAAAAGGTCTGTATGGAAGGTGTGGAGACGGAATTCCAGGAGGAGCTGGTCCGGGAGGCCGGCTGTGACATGATCCAGGGCTTTTACTTCTACCGCCCCATGGAGACGGACCAGATCTACACACTTATGGATGAGAAATTTGCGGGGGAGGAAGAGCAGGGAATGTGATCCGATTCTCCTGATGTTCCGGGAAGCATAGGACGACATCCGCAAATCCATTGAACTGAAATCCCCCCTGACGCAGCACGGGCAGCTGCATCAGGGGGGATTTTTCTGCGGTCCACCTTGAACCGCTTCACAGGCTGTTTTGACTTGGGATGAATCAGTCGGAGCCCTTCTGGGGAAGAAACAGACCATTTTGCATAAAGGCCTGAATTTTCGAAAAGCTCTCATCACTGAGATCGTGCTCAATCTTGCAGGCGTCGGCAGCTGCCGTCTCAGGATCAACACCAAGTTTCTCTAAAAAAAGGGAGAGCGTGCAGTGCCGCGTATAGATCCGCTGGGCGATCTCCTGCCCGGGGGGGAGCAGAGAGAGGTAGCCGTCTGCATCCATCTCAATATAACCGTTTTTCCGCAGAGCTTTCATGGCGACGCTGACGCTTGGCTTGGAGTAGTGGAGCTCGTGAACAATGTCGATTGAGCGGACCATACCCAGCTTATTCTTTAAAATCAATATCGTTTCCAGATAATCTTCGGCGGATTCGTGAATTTGCATCAAAATCCTCCTTTCAAACCATGAGTGATACATGTAGATTATCACAACGTCCTAAAAAATGCAAGAAAATTGAGTATGTTCCCTTGACAGTGAAGAAAAGCTGGGATATACTACACCCGTATCAAAGGTTAGCTTGTGCTAACTCTGCTTTTGTGTGGAGAGTTAGCCGGATAGATTTTGGGAAGGGGGATTTGCTGTGATGCCACTGGCGATGGCTAAACCGGGAGAATCTGGCACTATCCAGAAGATCACGGGCCGGGATGAGGTACGTCAGCACCTGGCTGAACTTGGCTTTGTAGTGAACAGCGATGTGCGGGTCATCAATGTGATCGGCGGGAATTTGATCGTACAGGTCAAAGACAGCCGTATTGCGCTGGATCGGAGCATGGCTGCCCGCATCCTGATTTGAAGGGAGAGAGCAGAATGAAGACTTTGAAGGATGTAAAAGTGGGAGAGACCGCCACTGTCGTGAAACTCCACGGCGAGGGCGCTGTCAAGCGCCGCATTATGGATATGGGGATCACCAAGGGCGTTGAGATTCATGTGCGCAAGGTGGCCCCTCTGGGCGATCCGATGGAGCTGAATCTGAGAGGGTACGAGCTCAGTATCCGCAAGGCCGATGCCGAGATGATCGAGGTTCAGTAAAAATCAGGGAAAGAGCGGCGTGTACGCCGCATTTTTCAGTACATGGGTTAGCAGGACCTAACTCAGATAGGAGAAAGAAATGGAACTAAAAATCGCACTGGCGGGCAATCCGAACTGCGGTAAGACAACCCTGTTCAATGCTCTGACCGGCTCCACCCAGTACGTAGGCAACTGGCCTGGCGTTACGGTGGAAAAGAAGGAAGGTAAGCTGAAGGGCGCAAAGGATGTTGTCATCCAGGACCTGCCCGGAATCTATTCGCTGTCTCCCTACACCCTGGAAGAGGTTGTGGCCCGAAATTATCTGGTCAAGGAGCAGCCCGACGCCATCCTGAACATCGTGGACGGCACCAACATTGAGCGTAACCTGTATCTGACCACTCAGCTGATTGAGCTGGGGATTCCTGTTGTCGTTGCAGTCAACATGATCGACCTGGTCCGCAAGAACGGCGACCACATCGATCTGAAGAAGCTGGGCGAGGCCCTGGGATGCGAAGTCGTTGAGATGAGCGCTCTGAAGGGCGAGGGCGGCAAGGAAGCGGCCCAGCGGGCCGTGGCTGCTGCCCAGAACAAGCGGGCAGGGGAGCTGCCCCACGTGTTTACCGGCAGCGTGGAGCACGCCATCGCTCACATCGAGGAATCCATTACCCAGCAGGTGCCCGAGCGCTACCTGCGCTGGTATGCCATCAAGATCTTCGAGCGTGACGAGAAGGTGCTGGAGGATCTGAAGCTGGATGCCGCCCTGAAGGAGCACCTGGATCAGCATATCGCCGACTGCGAAGCTGAGCTGGACGATGACTCTGAGAGCATCATCACTAACCAGCGCTACTCTTACATCAGCGGCGTGGTGGACAAGGCGGTCAAGAAGAAGGCTGAGAAGCACAGCATGTCTGTGTCTGATAAGATCGACCGCGTCGTTACCAACCGTATCCTGGCTCTGCCCATCTTTGTGGCAATCATGTTCTGTATCTATGCCATCGCCATGGGCCCCTGGGGCATCTCCATCGGCACCAAGGGCACCGACTGGGCCAACGACGGCCTGTTCGGTGACGGCTATCATCTGTTCGGTATGGGCACTGCTGAGTATGAAGAGGCTGCCGAGGAGTTCGGCCTCAACAGCGCTCAGGTCGAGGCCTTCGAGGCCGCCGCTGCTGAGAGCGGTCTGGAGCCCGATCAGGCTGCCGATCTGGTGGCTCAGATGGAGGTCACCAACGAAGAGGGTGAGGTCGAGGAGACCGTGCCCGTTGATTTCAAGACCTATCAGGCATCTGTTGCCGCTCTGGAGGGCAAGGAAGAGCCCGATCCCGCCGAGTATGGCGTCTGGGTCCCCGGCATCCCCGTGCTGTTTGATCAGGGCCTGAGCGCTCTGGGCGTCGATGAGGACAGCTGGATCCACGGCCTGATCATGGATGGTATCGTTGCCGGTGTCGGCGCCGTGCTGGGCTTTGTGCCTCAGATGCTGGTGCTGTTCGTCCTGCTGGCCATCCTGGAGGATGTGGGCTACATGGCCCGTATCGCCTTCATCATGGACCGTATCTTCCGCCGCTTCGGCCTGTCCGGCAAGTCCTTCATCCCCATGCTGGTTGCTACCGGCTGCGGCGTCCCCGGCATCATGGCCTCTCGTACCATCGAGCAGGACCGTGACCGCAAGATGACCATTATGACCACCGGCTTCATCCCCTGCGGCGCTAAGATGCCCATTATCGGCCTGTTTGCCGGCGCTCTGTTCGGCAAGTCCCCCCTGGTTGCCACCTCCGCTTTCTTCATCGGCATCGCCGCTGTGGTTGTCACCGGTATCATGCTGAAGAAGTTCAAGGCCTTTGCCGGTGAGCCCGCTCCCTTCGTTATGGAGCTGCCCTCTTACCACGCCCCCTCCGCCGGCAACGTTCTGCGTGCCACCTGGGAGCGCGGCTGGTCCTTCATCAAGCGCGCCGGCACCGTGATCCTGCTGTCCACCATCATCCTGTGGTTCCTCCAGGGCTACGGCTTCGTGGATGGCGCGTTCCAGGCTGTTGAGGACAACAACCACTCCCTGCTGGCTGCCATCGGCAACGCCATTGCCTGGATCTTCTATCCTCTGGGCTGGGTCGGCGAGAAGGCCTGGGTGGCTACCGTCGCTACCTTCACCGGCCTCATTGCCAAGGAGGAGGTTGTCTCCACCTTCGGTACTCTGTACAACGTGACCAGTGAGCTGGGCGAGTCCGGCAACGTGGAGCTGTGGGCTATGGTTGCCAAGGACTTCACCGCTCTGACCGCTTATTCCTTCATGATCTTCCAGCTGCTGTGCGCTCCCTGCTTTGCCGCTATGGGCGCCATCAAGCGTGAGATGAACAATGGCAAGTGGACCCTGGCCGCCATCGGCTACATGACCGGCTTTGCCTATGTGATTTCCATGATCGTCTACCAGATCGGTGGTCTGATCACTGGCGAGGCCGCCTTCGGTGTGTGGACCGTGGTTGCCTTCGCTCTGCTGGCTGGTATCCTGTACCTGCTGTTCCGCAAGGGCTATCAGGGCGAGGAGAACAGCAAGCACCTGTCCTCTGTGGCTGCCAACGCAGCGAAGTAAAGAAAGGAGTTTCCTCTATGCCTTCAATGCTTGGAAAAGTGATCGCTCTGGCTATTTTGGCTGTTGTGGTCTTTTTCGCAGCTCGGTCTGTGTACCGCTCCCATAAAAAGGGCGGCGGATGCAACGGCGACTGCGGCCACTGCGGCGGATGCCACTGAGAAATTTTCTTGAATCACAAAAAGAGCTGCGGCCCCAGATGGGCCGCAGCTCTTTTTATTTTATCGATTTTTTTCGAAGAACGCAACTGCAATGGCGCCGGGACCGGCATGTGTGCCGATGGCTCCGCCGATCGTATTTACCTCCAGATGGCTGGTACATGCCTGCCATAATGTGCGGCCGTCCTCAATATACTTTTGGAGCAGGGTGTCACTTAAACCGGTGTAGCCCAGGAAGTAGGGGAGGTCAAAATCAATTCCGCCGGCCTTTTTGATCTCCTGGACCAGCAGATTGTGCCCCTGTTTAGAACCCCGGGCTTTCCCCAATATCTGGATCTCTCCGTCACGGATCTCCAGGACGGGCTTGATGGCCATGAGCCCCCCTGCAAAGGCCACGGTTTTGGAAATGCGTCCGCCTTTTTTCAGGTATTCCAGGGTATCCAGGAGGGCTACCAGCCGGATATGGCCCTTTTCACGCTCCAGGGCGTCCACGATCTCCTGGACCCCCATGCCTTGGGCTTTGAGCCGAAGTCCGTATTCGATCAGGGCCCGCTCACCCAAGGTGACATTGGCACTGTCCACCACATGGACGATTCCGGGGAAGTCCTCAGCCGCAATGCAGGCGCTTTGATATGTACCGGACAGCTTGGAGGATATGGTGACAACAATGGCCACATCTCCGGCGTCCTTTACCTTCTGAAAGGCCTCCTCAAAGGCGGCAGGGGCAATTTGGCTGGTGGTGGGCAGTACATCGCTTTCAATCAGCTTTTCGTAAAACTCCCTGTGGGACAGATCCACGCCGTCCTGATAGGAGTGGTCACCAAAGGTGACGGTGAGAGGGACGAAGGTTACGTCCTCATTGGTTCCGTAGATCATGTCAGAGGCGGAATCGGTAATAAATCGTATGCTCATTGTTCATTCTCCTTATGATTGAGGTTGATTTGAGAAAAAAGCTGGGGGGAGGAGAGGACCATTTTTTCAAAATTCTCGGACAGCTGCTCCAGGACGCGGTAAAAGACGGCCAGGTCGTCCTCGCTGATACCCTGGTCGGCCTGCACCTGGAGGCACTGAATGATCTGTCTGATTTCCCGTGTGCGCTGGGCGCCTGCGGGGGTGAGGGAGTAGCGGGCGTTATAGCGGCCGGGCTGGCCGTCCTTTTCCACCATCCCGATTTTGCTCAGGTCCCGCAGGGTGCGTGAGACCAGCGCCGGGTCCAGCTGGCAGCTCTGGACCAGCTGGGAGAAGCTCATGCTCTCTTCCCGGTCCAGCTGATAGAGGCACAGGGTATCTACCGCTTTCAGACCGAAGCTGCCCATGCCGTCCGTCTTTAATTTTTGGATCTGCTTGTTCAGACGGGAGAGTGTCATGGTGAACCAGGTAAAGCGCTCTGTCATGAAAAAACTCCTTTCATCAAAGAGACTTGGCACACTATAACATCATTTTGTTGACATGTCAATAAAATAATATCATGGGAATTATTTTCAAGAAACTGGGAAGGAGAATTGACATGTGCCCCAATGTGTCAACGGGAAGGCAGGCATGTCAAAACAAATATTTTCTTGCATTTAGGACAAAAAAGGTGTATAGTACTTAAAGGAAATCGTCTGTGTTGGTATTCGAAAATCAACCACCAGGCGGGGATGCGAGAGGAACCGACGGGCGTGTGAACAAGAAAACTGTCCCGTCGGATTTTGTTGCGCATACCGAAGGCTGCGGATCTTGTGTCCGCTGAACATCATCAATCGGGGAGGGTTGATAGATAATGGATCCAGGCTCTGCGGAAGGGCAGGGCACTGGTGAAAACACAGAGATCCCCAGCAATTGCAGTATAGGGAGGTTGTAATCTGGAATGAGTAAATTTCTCAAACGAGCCGCGCATGGCGCGGGCGTGCCCCATGAAAAGGGCACATCGAATCTTGAGACCGTAAAGATGAGCGTCCCCTCCAAGATCATTTTGTCTATGGGGGAGCACATCGGCGCACCCTGCGCTCCTGCGGTCGCAAAAGGTGACCAGGTTTATGTGGGAACTGTGGTCGGCAAAGCAGGCGGCTTTGTCTCCGCAGACATACACTCTGGTGTGTCCGGAACGGTAAGTGAGATCACCACCATCACTGCCCCCAACGGAGCAAAGCAGACTGCGGTAGTCATCACGCCTGACGGCGAGCAGAAGGTGGATCCCTCCGTCGCTCCTCCTCAGGTCACCGATCTGAAGTCCTTCCAGGATGCTGTGCGTGCCAGCGGCCTGGTTGGTCTGGGCGGTGCCGGTTTCCCCACCGCGGTAAAGCTGGCCCCCAAGAACCTGGACGAGATCGACACTCTGCTGATCAACGGTGCCGAGTGTGAGCCGTATATCACCTCTGACAACCGCTGCTTCATTGAGGACACCCATCATGTGCTCAACGGCATCAAGCAGGTCATGAAGTACCTGAACATCCCCAAGTGCATCATCGGCATTGAGGGCAACAAGCCCGAGGCCATTGCCAAGATGAAGGCGGCTATTGACGCCCCCGGCATTGAGGTCAAGGAGCTGCCCTGCCGCTACCCCCAGGGCGCTGAGAAGGTGCTGATCGAGAACTGCACCGGCCGTGAGGTCCCGTTCCCCGGTCTGCCCTCTGATGTGGGCGTCATCGTGATGAACGTCACCTCCATCGCCTTCATCTCCAAGTACCTGGAGACCGGCATGCCCCTGGTCACCAAGCGCCTGACTGTGGACGGCGATATCGTGGCCAAGCCTCAGAACGTGGAGGTCATCATCGGCACCCCCATTCAGGAGCTGCTGGACTTCTGCGGCGGTCTGACTGCGCAGCCCGGCAAGGTGCTGTACGGCGGTCCGATGATGGGCACCTGTGTGGCCAGTCTGGACCAGCCCATTTTGAAGAACAACAACGCCGTGCTGGCCTTCTCTGAGAAGCTGGCCCGTCCGCCTAAGGTGACCAACTGCATCCACTGCGGCCGCTGCACCAATGCATGTCCTCTGGGTCTGTCTGCAAAGGAGATCGTCCAGGCCTATGTAAAGGGCGATGTGGAACTGCTGAAAACCCTCAATGCTGATCTGTGCATGAGCTGCGGCACCTGTTCCTTTGTCTGCCCGGCTAAGCGGCCTCTGGCCCCCTCCATTGCTCTGGCAAAGATTATGATGAAGAATGGAGGAAAGAAGTAATGGACAACAAACTGATCGTAACTGCTGCGCCCCATATCACCAGCGCAGACAGTACCAGCAAGATCATGCAGCATGTCTGCATCGCTCTGGTGCCCACACTGATCGCCTCTGTGATCATCTTCGGTATCAGCGCTCTGATCCTCACCGTGGCTACTGTGGCCGCCTGCGTGATTTTCGAGTATGGCTACTGCAAGCTCATGGGCCGTGAGGTCCCCATCGGTGATTTCTCCGCTGTGGTGACCGGTATGCTGCTGGCCTTCAACCTGCCCGCCGGTATGCCTGTGTGGCAGGCCATCGTGGGCGCCTTTATTGCCATCGTGGTGGTCAAGCAGCTCTTTGGCGGCCTGGGCTACAACTTCGCCAACCCCGCCATCGTGGCCCGTATCGCTCTGGCCGTTGGCTTCACCGGCCAGATGACCTCTTATTTCTATCCCGACAATGGCATCGACGCTCTGTCCGCCGCCACCCCTCTGGGTGCTGTGGGTGCTGAGAACGCCGGCTCCTATGTCACCCTGCTGCTGGGCAACCACGGCGGTGTGCTGGGCGAGACCTGCGCCATCACCATTCTGCTGGGCGGCATCTACCTGATCGTCACCAAGGTCATCAGCCCTGTGATCCCTGTTACTTATCTGGGCACTGTGGCCGTGCTGAGCCTGCTGTTCGGCCATGATCCCATCTATCAGCTGCTGTCCGGCGGTCTGATGCTGGGCGCCTTCTTCATGGCGACCGACTATGTCACCTCTCCCACCACCAACAAGGGCAAGCTGATTTTCGGTCTGGGCCTGGGCCTCATCACCTGCATGATCCGCTTCCTGGGCACCATGAACGAAGGTGTGTCCTTTGCCATCCTGCTGATGAACCTGCTGGTGCCCTATATCGAGATCCTGACCCGTCAGGACCGTCTTGGCATCGCCAAGGTCAAGAAAAGTGAGAAGGAGGTGGCTGCGAAATGAGCAACTGGAATAAGATCTTCAAGCCCATTGTGGTGCTGATGGTCATTTGCATCATCGTTACCGGTGCTCTGGCCGCTACCAACAGCCAGACAGCTCCCGTGATCGCCGAGGCCACCCGTCTGGCCCAGGAGAAGACCCGTAAGGAGCTCCTGCCTGAGGCGGACAGCTTCACCAAGGTGGAGGGTGTTGACGCTGAGAACGTCGGAGACATCTACACCGCCGACAACGGCGTGGGCACTGTGATCACCTGCTACGGCAAGGGTTACAGCAGCACCATCACTGTCATGGTGGCCTTCAATCCCGACGACACCATCAAGCAGATCAAGGTCACTGACCAGGGCGAGACCCAGGGCGTCGGTACCAACGTCACCGTTAAGACCGACTTCTGGACCCAGTTCCAGGGCAAGCCCGCTCAGGAGCTGGCGCTGGGCACCGATATCGATCGGGTCACCGGTGCTACCCTGTCCAGCCGCGGCGTCACCAATGCAGTCAACGCTGCCATTGCCGCCTACAACATGATTCCTTGAAAGGCAGGTGTTTGAGATGAGTAAAAACAGTAAAATTAAAATTTTGACCAACGGCATCCTGAAGGAGAACCCCGTTCTGCGGCTTGTCCTGGGCACCTGTCCCACTCTGGCCGTCACCAGCATGGCCAGCAACGGCATCGGCATGGGCCTGGCCGCCACCTTCGTGCTGCTGTGCTCCAACATGGTTATTTCGGCCCTGCGTAAGGTGATCCCCAACCAGGTCCGTATTCCCTGCTATATCACCGTTATCGCCGGCTTCGTGTCCGTGGTGCAGATGCTGGTCAAGGCCTATGTGCCCGCCCTGGATAAGTCTCTGGGCGTGTACCTGCCTCTGATCGTTGTTAACTGCATCATCCTGGGCCGTGCTGAGATGTTCGCCTCCAAGAACGGCATCCTGGATTCCGCTCTGGACGGCATCGGCATGGGCCTGGGCTTTACCCTGACGCTGACCGTCATGGGCTCCATCCGTGAGATCCTGGGCGCCGGCACCTGGATGGCTGGTCTGGACGGACTGCTGCCCTTCCTGCCTGAGGGCTTCCACATCCAGGTCCTGCCCGCCTCCGTGGATCCCTTCACTCTGATGACCAGCGCTCCCGGCGGCTTCTTCGTGTTCGGCGTCCTTATGGCCGCTGCGGTCTACCTGACCACACCCAAGGCCAAGAAGGCTAAGGAAGAGAAGCCCGCTGAGGCTGTGGAAGGAGGCAATGCATAATGGAACTCGCTCTGAAGCTTGCCAGTATCTTCTTTACCATGATCTTGGTGGACAACTACGTCCTTGCCAAGTTCCTGGGTATCTGCCCGTTCCTGGGCGTTTCCAAAAAGCTGGACAGCGCTGTGGGTATGTCCCTGGCCGTTACCTTCGTCATGGTCATGGCTACCGCCGCTACCTGGCCCATCTACAAGTTCATCCTGGTTCCCGAGGGTGCTGAGGGTACTGCCCGCGATCTGGGCTACCTGCAGACCATCGTGTTCATCCTGATCATCGCCATCCTGGTCCAGCTGCTGGAGAACATCCTGAAGAAGTACATCCCCGCTCTGTATAAGTCCCTGGGTGTGTACCTCCCCCTGATCACCACCAACTGCACCATCCTGGGCGTGACCATCCTGAACCTGGACAACAATTACAGCTTCATCGAGAGCATCGTCTGCTCCGCCGGTGCCGGTATCGGCTTCCTGGTGGCTATGGTGCTGTTCTCCGGTGTCCGCCGCAAGGTGGAGGATGCCCAGCCCCCCAAGTGCTTTGAGGGCCTGCCCATCACCCTGGTCGCTGCTGCTATGACGTCTCTGTCCTTCATGGGCTTCGGCGGCATCGTGGAAGCTATCTTCGGCGTCTGATAGGAGGGGGAGAGAGTTATGAATCCGATTTTACTTGCAATCATCATTGTAACCGTGATCGGTCTGATTGGTGCGGTTATCCTGGTGGCGGCCTCCATCGTTATGTACGTCCCCGTGGACGAGCGTGTAGAGAAGATCACCGAGGTCCTGCCCGGCGCCAACTGCGGCGCCTGCGGCTGTGCCGGCTGCGCTGACTACGCCAAGTGCGTGGTCGAGGACGGCGTGCCCGTCAACAAGTGCGTCCCCGGCGGCGCTGCTGCCGCTCAGGCGGTGGCTGCGATCATGGGCGTCGAGGCCGGCGCCTCCACCCCCATGAAGGCTGTTGTCCGCTGCTCCGGCACCTGCGATAAGACTTCCAAGAAGTACGAGTTTGAGGGCATTCACAGCTGCCAGTCCGTCAAGGGCCTGTACGGCGGCGACGGCGCCTGCGCCTTCGGCTGCCTGGGCTACGGCGACTGCGTCCAGGCCTGCGCCTTCGACGCCATCCATGTCAGCGACCTGGGCGTGGCCCTGGTGGACCGTGCCAAGTGTACCGGCTGCGGTGCCTGTGCTGCTGTCTGCCCCAACACCATCATCGAGATCGTCCCCGAGCACAAGCGCAAGCCCGTCATCCTGTGTCAGAATCAGGACAAGGGCGGCCAGACCCGCAAGGTCTGCACTGCCGGCTGTATCGGCTGCGGCAAGTGCGCCAAGGCCTGCCCCAAGGGCGCCATCACCGTGGAGAACAATCTGGCCCACATCGACCAGAGCCTCTGCGTCGGCTGCCAGCTGTGCGTCAAGGAGTGCCCCGTGGGCGTCATCCACATCCCCGCTCAGATGTAATTCCAACCAGGCGGTGCCAAGCTGCGCTGTCAACAGGATTCACTTCTGGAATAAAAAACGTGAGACTGATTTCAAATCAGTCTCACGTTTTTTTGCTGTGACGAGAACAATTCAAGAGGTAGGGGAGGGGAGAACCTGGGAATCGGCAACCGTCAGGTGATCCAGCAGGGGGAAGATCCACTCCTCCACATAGACCTCCAGTTCCTCCAGGCTCACCTTTGAAGAGGAGGACCGGATCGCAATGAGCTTCTCCGCCTGGGGGCAGAGCACCAGTAGGAAGTGGTTTCGTCTTTTTGACTTGGAGAGCCCCCACCCCTGGGAGATCACCAGGGCCTGTCCGTCCGATCTCTCCCAGGTCTCCAACCTTGTGAGGAAGGGGCTGGGCTCCTCAAGGGGCGTGGTAATCAAGGTCTTGAACAGAAAGGCCCGGTAGTCGTCCAGGGCCTGCCAGCACCACGCCTCATTTGAAGTGTTTTTTGGGATGTCCGCACAGACCAGCTGGGTGGCAATGTCCGGGACGCCCTGGTACCACGGAGAGCCATGCTTGTCCGTCCGCTCCTCCCAGCCGACCGGCAGCGCCACCTGCACATCCGTGCAGAGCTGAGCGGTGAGGTGGGCGCAGCCCGGGGTGTCAGTGACGTCTGTGGTGGTCGTTGAGGGGTGAAGGTGCTCCAGAATCAGCATGATGATGACCAGTGCCACAGCCCACAGGGTCTTTGTGAGCCTGGCCCGCCGCGCCCGGGCTGAGCCGGGGGCGGACAGGGACCGTGGAATGGTGCTGACAAGCGCGGCAAGGATCAGACCCATGAAAAGCTGGGAGGACAGCGCGGTCCAGGCCCTGTACGCCAGGTGGCGGGAGGATTCCTGGTAAGTGCGGTAAATATCCCCATCCGCCCGGCTGATCTCATAGATCGTAGGGCGTTCGGAGAGGCTGGCGTATCGGAAGGTGATGGGCTCCTCATTTGCCCAGTGAACAAATTCGTTTGGCTCCAGAGTGCTCCGATCGGGCAGATACAGCTTTTCTCTGTGTCCCTTGAGGGAGATAACATAGGTATAGGTGATCAGTGGTTTGCTCTTGGTGGCCTGTGTCTTGTGGGTGTACCGGCGGATCTGCTCAATGGGAGCTGTGACGGTGGACAGGGACTCCTGGGGCGCCGGCAGGCCGCGGAAGAAGGCGGGGAGGGCCAGCAGCAGCATCAGACCGATGACCAAAGCGGGCAGGAGCAGCGCGGCCACCCGCCACCCCACAGCGGGGGCGTCGCGGCGCCACCACTTTGCCAGCTGAACCATTTTGAAGCAGAAAAAGCCCAGACTGGCCAAAACCAGAAGGATATTGACGATAGAATCTGCAGCGTGGTGCAGCATGTTGACCTCCTTTCCGATTCAGCCGCAGGGGGGCAGGCGGCGTCAGCGAACAGAACGCTGAAAAATCAATCCTTTTTCCGGGAGAAGAAGGGGGCGGCGTTCTGAACTGCGGCCCGGCCGAAGTCGGAGTCCAGGGGAACCATCTCTACCAGGCGGCCCTCCAGGTGGGGGCGGGCGGCGTCCGCAATGGTCCGGAATACCCGGTCCTGTTCGCCCTGGTGGTCCACCACAATGAGATAGGTGGGCTGGCTCTGGCCGGGCCGGGACATGAGCCGCAGGAAGAGCCGCCTGACCTCATCCACCGGCTGAACAGCCAGACACAGGGCGTCCAGCATGGCCTGAGGGACGTCGCCGGCGTCCCCCAGCAGGACCTTGGTGTCCTTCTGGATGATTGTTTGGGAGTAACCCGCCTGTGCCCGCTTCTGCTTGGCCAGCTGAGCCACGAAGGCCCGGTCCAGAGTGAGGGGAGCGTTCAGAGGGTTGACCACGAAGCCGTCGGCCTGCTTGTCCCCGGCCAGCATGGCGGCATAGTCGTCAAAGGTGAGAACAACAGTTTTCTGATCTCTGGGTCCGCAGAACCCGCGCAGCTCGCCCCAGTCGGTAAAGGCGGGAAGGAAGCGGTGGCCGTCCTGGGAAGCGATGAGCTGGAACTGGACCGCGTCCCCGGCAGCTTGGTCCTGGACCACCGGGGCCAGGAAGTGGGCATTCCACAAGAGCTCATTCAAGACCCTGTCCTGATTTTCCGGCGTGTTGTGGGCGTGGAGCTGGTCCAGGGCCTGGGCCAGAGCGGGATTTGTAACGGGCTTGCTGGGATCGAACATGGCGAACCGCCTCCTGAAGTGATAAATGATACCTTATTTTACTACAAAATGGGATTATAGGCAAGAAAAGCGAAGCAGATCCCTGAGTTGGAGAAAAACGGAAGGGAGTTCTTGACATAGGCATGTCCATGTGTTATAGTAGTGGACAACAAAGGGGAGTAGTCGGCACATCCCAGATGTGCGGCAATGCTAACAAGCATGGACAGTTGCTGAATTGTCCTGGTGTTGCCTTAATTGACCAGACCTGCGTTCCACTCTCGGAACGTAGGTCTTTTTGATTTTATGGCTGCTTTCCGGTTTGAAGCCCTCCAGTAAGTGGAAGACTAATCGAGAGAACAGAAGAAAGGAATGTGAACAATGGATTTTCTGTGGCAAGGCATACTGTCCATCACATGGCAGCAGCTGGTCATGTATGTGGTGGGAGGTATCCTCATCTGGCTGGCCATTGAGAAGGGATTTGAGCCTGCTCTGCTGATGCCCATGGGCTTTGGTGCCATTCTGGTCAACCTGCCCCTGTCCGGTGTCATCAATCAGGTCAGTGAGGGCGTAGGGGAGGTCCCTGGCATCATCCAGTGGCTCTTTGAAACGGGGATCGAGGCCAGTGAGGCCATGCCGATCCTGCTATTTATCGGCATCGGCGCCATGATCGACTTTGGCCCCCTGCTGGCAAATCCCAAGCTGTTCCTGTGCGGTGCTGCCGCTCAGGCCGGTATTTTCCTGACCATCATCCTGGCCACTGCGCTGGGCTTTGATCTGAAGGACGCGGCCTCCATCGGCATCATCGGTGCGGCGGACGGCCCCACCTCCATCCTGGTGTCTCAGGTCCTGAAATCCAAATATGTGGGCGCCATCGCTGTGGCGGCCTACTCCTATATGGCGCTGGTGCCCATCATCCAGCCTATGGCCATCAAGATGGTGACCACCAAGAGCGACCGTCAGATCCGGATGCCCTATACTGCCCAGTCCGTCTCCCGCCGCCTGCGCATTCTGTTCCCTATTGTAGTGACCGTTGTGGCCGGTCTGGTGGCCCCCGCCTCTGTGGCTCTGGTCGGTTTCCTGATGTTCGGCAACCTGATCCGGGAGTGCGGTGTGCTGACCAGCCTGTCCCAGACCGCGCAGAACGAGCTGGCCAACCTGATCACCCTGCTGCTGGGCATCACCATCTCCTTCTCCATGAAGGCGGATCAGTTTGTCCAGCCTGAGACCCTGATGATCATGGGCCTGGGCCTGGTGGCCTTCATCCTGGACTCCATGGTGGGCGTTCTGTTCGTCAAACTGCTCAACCTGTTCAGCAAGAATAAGATGAATCCCATGGTGGGTGCAGCTGGTATCTCCGCATTCCCCATGTCCTCCCGTGTCATTGAGAAGATGGGCCAGGAGGCCGATCCTCAGAACCACCTGCTGATGCACGCTGTGGCCGCCAACGTGTCCGGACAGATCGCCTCTGTGGTGGCCGGCGGCGTGGTGCTGCAATACTTTGCCAATCTGGCTTAAATTGAGAAGGGAGTTTGTGACATGAATATGGATAATGTGATGCAGGCCCTTCAGATGATGGGCCAGGGCATGCTGGGTATTTTCGTGGTGCTGGGCGCCATCGCCCTGCTGGTGCTTCTGTTCCAGAAGCTTGACCATCTGGGAAAAAACAAATAAGCTGAAACAGAGAATCGGGCCGGTGTCTTGGATAAGACACCGGCCCGATATTTTGACTTGAGGTCAGAGCCAATCGTCCACCACGTCCCGAAGGGATGCGGGGCCCACATTGTGCTCTACCAGCAGACTGATGAGCTCGTCAATGCGCAGAGCATTTGTTGTAATTCCGGGTAAGGAGGATTCGCTCCCGTCCTCGTCCCGGACCAGCACGCCGTAGTTTTCGCAGGAAAAACTGCCGGACTGAATCTGATCCACCAGCAGGGAGTAATGGAAGCGTCTGGGACGGCCCTGCTGGTCGGTTACGGCGCGGGAGGTCAGTTTCAATTCCATGATGTAGAGGTCCCCTTCCAAAATCAGATGTACGACCGCATTATACCCGGTATTCAAAGAGAAACAAGGGGAAAACTGCTGGGAGATAAAGGGGAATCGGGAAGGATCTGAGGGACATTGGAAGATGAATTGGAAACCTTGTCGAACGCTGATAGAAAATTGGGAACGATTTTCCTTTCAAACGGCGGGTGTCGGTTGACAATAGTCCTATTTCGGACTATAATACAGAATCCGGAGGAAGGAAATGGAGGATCAAAAATGGATTTTAGGGAGCAGATGGAGGCGATTACCATATGCAACTGCCGTATCACGGTTTTATATGGGGAGTGGGCCAGGGCCCACGGGATGAGCTACCATACCATGATTGTGCTGGATGCGATCCGCACACTGGGATCTTGTACCCAAAAGCAAATCGTGGAGGAGTGGATGATCCCAAAGCAGACGGTGAACACCGTAGTACGGGATCTGCATAATAAGGGATATATCACATTTTCCACGGGACGGAACCAGAAGGAGAAGCTCATTTCCTTTACCCGGCAGGGAGAGGAGCAGGCAGTTCAGATTCTGGGCGAGACCATGGAGCTGGAGGAGCGTATTCTGAAACGGATCGGCGCCGCCCGATGCCAGATCATTCTGGACAGCATGAAGCAGTTCGCGGATATTTTTGAGGAGGAGGTGAGGTCCTGTGGAGCATAATGCGTTGGCCCAGCAGTTTACGCCGATGTCGATCCTGAAGTTTGCGCTGCCCAATATCGTTATGATGATATTCCTGTCTCTGTACACCATTGTGGATGGAATCTTCATTTCCAGACTTGTGGGGGAGCTGGCCCTGTCGGCCACCAACATGTTTTACCCTGTGACCAGCGTACAGCTGGCGATCGGCGTCATGTTTGGCACCGGTGGAAGTGCGGTCATTGCCCGCAAATTGGGAGAAAAGGGAAATGAGGAGGCCCGGGAGGACTTCACCAGCATTGTTCTGACGGCTTTTCTCATCGGATTGTTCTGCCTGGCTGTGTGTCTGCCGCTGCTGGACCCTCTGCTGGATCTGCTTGGTGTCAGCACGGTGCAGCGCCCTGACACCGTAATTTATGCCCGGATCATGCTGATTTTCTCGCCGCTGATGTTCTTGCAGACCGTATTTCAAATCTTTTTTGTGGCAGCGGGCAAGCCTGGCCTGGGCTTGACAAGCACCATGGTGGGCGGTCTGGCCAACATGGTGTTGGACTACCTGTTTATGGGCCCCCTGCATATGGGTGTGGCGGGCGCTGCGGTGGCCACCGGGATCGGCTATTGTGTCCCCGCTTTTACCGGACTTCTGTACTTTTCACTGAATCGAAAGGGAAGTCTCCATTTTGTAAAATTTAAGTTTCGGCCCAAAATGCTGCTACGTACCTGCCTGAATGGATCTTCGGAGATGGTAAGCAACGTGGCTATGGCTGTGACCACTTTCCTCTTTAATGTGATTTTCATGTCCTTCTGGCGGGAGGACGGAGTAGCGGCAATTACGATTCTCAGCTACTTCCAATTTGTATTCAGTGCGATTTTTATGGGCTTTTCCATGGGTGTTTCTCCCATTATCAGCTTCAAATACGGCGCGGATGACCGACCCCAGATCAAAAGGCTGGTCAAATTCAGCCTGGGCTTCGTGCTGGCCGCTTCGGTGGGCGTTTACCTGATTTCACGCCTGACCATTCAGGGCAGCCTGGCTATTTTCACCCAGAGCGGGGGAGCGGTTTACCAGCTGGCGCTGGGGGGCTTTGGCCTGTATGCCATCCAATTTCTCTTTATGGGTGTCAGCATCTTTGCCTCGGCGCTGTTTACCGCCTTTGGAAACGGCCTGGTTTCCGCACTGATCTCCATGGCCAGGACCTTTGTGTTCCTGGCAGGCAGTCTGCTGATCCTGCCGAGAATCTGGGGGGAGACCGGGGTGTGGTACGCCGTACCTACGGCTGAATTTTTGGGACTTCTGGTCTCTGTGGCCTTCCTGCTGTGGGGCAGACGGGAGTACCCCTATTAAAAGTGAAAGAAAGCGCGCCGCTGTATAGCTGACAGCGGCGCGCTTGTTTTTTTATTTGATTCTCAGCTTTTTGACCAAAGACTCATCGGGCGTGACCCAGGCGGTCTCGTAGGTGGTGTACACCACCATGCCGGGGCTGGAGCCGGCCGGCTTTTTCACATACCGCACCGGGGTATAGTCCACCGGGACCTTGTGGCCGTCCCGGCCCTGGGAGAACCAGGCGGCCAGGCAGGCGGCCTCGTTCAGGCTCTGGACGTCGGCCTCGCCGCCCTCCAGCCACAGGATCACGTGGGAGCCGTGGATCTTCTGGGTGTGGAACCAGATGTCGCTCTTATAGGCCTGCTTGCAGGTCAGTCTGTCGTTTTGGGCGTTGTTCTTGCCCACCGAGATGCGCAGACCGGTGGAGGACCGGAACTCCATGGGCTTGGAGACCACCCGCTTCTCCCGGCCCTTGCCGGACTTGGGCGAGCGGCGGAGGTAACCGGTGTCTGTGAGCTCCTGGCGGATCTCCTGGAGGTCCCGCTCGCCCTCGGCCAGATTGATGCTCTCCAGAACGCTGTTCAGGTAATCCAGATCCCGGCGGCCCTTCTCCAGCTGGAGGGTGAGCATCTCCTCAGCGGTGCGGGCCTTGGTGTAGGATTTGTAGTATTTGGCGGCATTCTGCTGGGGGGTGAAGAGGGGGTCCAGCTTGATGTCCACCTCACGGCCCTCAGGGTCGTAGTAGTCCATGGCCCGCAGAGTGGACATGCCCTTCTCCATGGCGTGGAGGTTGGAGGTGATGATGTCGCCCAGCTCCCGCATCCGCTCCCGGTCCTGGGTGGCGGCCAGCTCCTTCTCCTGGAGGGCGATCTTTCGGGCGATACGGTCCCGGGCATTTGTCACCGAGCGGATCAGACCCTGGCCCCGCTGGCGGATGCGCTCCTGGGTGTCCCGCTGCTCGTAGAAGTCGTCCATCAGCTGGGAGAAGGAGGGGTAGGGGGTGCAGGTCATAAGCTGCTCATACTGTTCTACTGGAAAGAAGGTAAAGTCAGAAGGCTTGTCATCCTTTTTCAGCAGGACGGGGGTGAACCGGCCCTCCCGGACAGTGTTCATCAGCTCCTCCAGCCGGTCCAGCAGACGGGCGCGGCCGTCGGGCCCCATCTGGTGGAGGCGCACGTCGGTGGCCCCGCCGGCCCGATAGGCCAGCTCCCGGCAGATCAGAGGGGACAGCCCGCCGAAGGTGTCCAGCAGCCACTTGTCGGCCTGGGCCTCCTCGGGGGCGTCGGCCAGCAGGGCCTCCAGAGCCGGGCGGTCCAGGGCGGAGGGGTCCTGCTTGGTGACGGGGGTGGGGGGACGGTAGAACAGGCCGGGCAGCAGCTGACGCTGGGCGGACATGTCGGCGTCCACCCGGCGGATGCAGTCGGTGATCCGGCCCTCCCGGTCCAGCAGGATCAGGTTGGTGCGGCGGCCCATGGCCTCCAAAATCAGACGGCGTTCGGTGCGGTCGCCCAGTTCATCCAGGGCCTCAAAGCGGAACTCCACCGCCCGCTCCATGGGGGGCTGGACGATGTCCAGAATCCGGGCGCCCAGCAGGTGCTTGCGCAGCAGCATACAGAACATAGGGGGGACGTCGGGATTTTCCCGCACCAGCTGGGTCAGCTGGGCGCGGGGCTGGCTGGGGTTGGCGCACAGCAGCAGCTTGACGTTGCCCGCAGGGGCACGCAGGGCCAGGACCACCTCGTCCCGGCTGGGCTGGGCGATCTTGTCCACCTTGCCGCCTACAATAGCCTGGCGCAGTTCAGAGACCACGCCGGACAGACAAAAAGAATCCAAAGGCATATCGACACCTCTTTTATGGTAAAATATTCGGCTCCCACCGGAAAAACAGGGGAGAAGGGATCAGGGCTCCTCGCTGACCATGGCGGAGAACAGCTCGTTGAGCCGCTGGGTGCGGCCCTGGAGATAGAGCCAGCCGAACAGGGCCTCCAGGGCGGTGGCGGTCTGGTACTCCCCCCGGCTGGCCGCCTTGGGGACGGAGTGGGGGGCGGTGTTCCGGCCGCGGCGGAATACGTCGCTCTCCTCCTGGGTGAGCATGGGGAGGATGCGCTGGGACATGGCGGCCTGGGCGGGGGCGGCCACATACCGGACCGTGGCCCGGTGGAGATCCTTGGCCTTGGCCTTGCCGCTCAGACACAGCCAGGAGCGGATCATCACCTCAAATACGCTGTCACCCAGATGGGCCAGCCCCAGGCTGCTCAGATTCAAAAGCTCCTCCCGGGGCATATCCAAATGAAAATAATCGGTCATAGGTACACTCCTGTCGCAAAGCATATCCGGTCCCTGGAAGGACCGGAGGATAATGAGGCAATGATAGCACAAACGGGACGGTTTGGCAAGAAAACCGGGGCAGAAAGTGTGCTGACTGCCTGAAATGGCGGGAAAGGGTTGAAAAAGACACCGTGCTGTGATACGATGCCGGTGCGGGCCATAGCTGCCCGCATCAAGGTTCGGATTCACTTGGCGCAATGCCAAAATCAATAGAATTGAGCCGGCGCCTGGGCCGGGGAGGGAGTGGAAGAGATGGAGTCTTTGGAGTATATTCTGCGCAGACGGGGAGAGCACGGTGCGGCGTCTCTGGAGCTGACCGGCAGAGAGCAGGCGGAGGGAACCAGCAGGTTCCACAGCCAGCTGCCCGGTTACGCTATGACGCCCCTGGTGTCCCGAGACGCTCTGGCCCGGAAGCTGGGCGTGGGCAGGCTCTGGGTGAAGGACGAGTCCAAGCGCTTCGGCCTGAATGCGTTCAAGGCCCTGGGCGGCAGCTACGCCATGGGGCAGTATCTGGCCCGCCGGCTGGGCCGGCCCCTGGATGAGCTGGGCTTTGCGGGGCTCTCCGCCCCGGAGGCCAAAGAGAAGCTGGGGGAGATCACCTTTGTCACCGCCACCGACGGCAACCACGGCCGGGGGGTGGCCTGGGCCGCCCGGCTGCTGGGCCACAAGGCTGTGGTCTACATGCCCAAGGGGAGTGCCGTGGAGCGGCTGGAGAACATCCGTGCCCAGGGGGCCCATGGGGAGATCACCCCCTATAACTACGACGACGCGGTCCGTCTAGCGGACAGACAGGGCAGAGAGAAGGGTTGGGTCCTGGTCCAGGATACCGCCTGGCCCGGCTACGAGGAGATCCCGGCCCACATCATGCAGGGCTATACCACCCTGGCCCACGAGATCGTCCGGCAGCTGGACGGAGCGCGCCCCACCCACCTGTTTCTCCAGGCCGGCGTAGGCAGCTTCGCCGGGGCGGTCTTGGGTTACTTCGCTGCCCTGTGGGGGGAGGAGCGGCCCATCACTGTTATCATGGAGCCTGACCGGGCCGACTGCCTCTATCGCAGCGCCAAGGCGGATGACGGGAAGCTGCGCTTTGTCACCGGCGACATGGACAGCATGATGGCCGGCCTGTGCTGCGGGGAGCCCTGCACCATCAGCTGGGAGATCATCAATTCCTATGCCGACGCCTTTATCTCCTGCTCCGACGGCTACTCTGCCCGGGGCATGCGGCTGCTGGGCCGCCCGGAGGGCGGGGATCAGGCCATCGTCTCCGGCGAGTCCGGGGCGGTGGGCGCGGGCGTGCTGGAGGGCATTATGACCGAGGAACGCCTGGCCCCCCTGCGCCGGGCACTGGGGCTGGATGAGAGCTCCCGGGTCCTCCTCATCAGCACAGAGGGGGATACCGACCGGGAGAATTATCAAAAGATCCTGGCGGAGGACTGAGCGGCCCCTTTTGCGTTGACAGTACAGGGGGAGAGGAGTAAAATATCCTCTGCCAAGCCCGGAATCGTCTGTTTCCCGGGCGTCAATCCATGATATTAAGGAGTTTTTCCGTGTTTGAAGTATTGAAAACGGAGGGGCGGGCCCGGCGTGGCGTGTTTACCTGCCCCCACGGCGTCGCCCAGACGCCGGTCTTTATGAACGTGGGGACCCAGGGCGCCATCAAGGGCGCCGTCTCCGCCCAGGATCTGAAGGAGATCGGCTGTCAGATCGAGCTGTCCAACACCTACCATCTCCATCTGCGCCCCGGCGACCAGCTGGTCAAGGAGCTGGGCGGCCTGCATAAGATGATGAACTGGGACGGCCCCATGCTCACAGACAGCGGCGGCTTCCAGGTCTTTTCCCTGTCCGCGCTGCGCAAAATCAAGGAGGAGGGTGTCACCTTCGCCTCCCACCTGGACGGCCGCCGCATCTTTATGGGACCCGAGGAGTCCATGCGGATCCAGTCCAACCTGGGCAGCGACATCGCCATGGCCTTTGACGAGTGTGTGGAGAACCCCTCACCCTATGAGTATGTGAAGGCCTCCTGTGAGCGGACCTACCGCTGGCTGGAGCGCTGCATCGCCGAGCACCGGCGCTGCAATGAGCAGCCCGACTGCGTCAATCCCGGCCAGATGCTCTTCGGCATCAACCAGGGCGGAACCTACGAGGACCTGCGGGTCTGGCACATGAAGCAGATCGCCCCGCTGCCCTGCGACGGCTTCGCCATCGGCGGCCTGGCGGTGGGCGAGCCCACCCAGACCATGTACGACATCATCGACGCCGTGGAGCCCCACATGCCCAAGGACAAGCCCCGCTATCTGATGGGGGTGGGCACTCCCTCCAACATCATCGAGGCCGTGGCCCGGGGCGTGGACTTCTTCGACTGCGTCATGCCCGCCCGCAATGCCCGCCACGGCAAGCTCTACACCTGGGAGGGCACCATCAACATCAAGAACGAGAAGCACAAGCTGGACCAGCGGCCCATTGACACTCAGTGTACCTGCCCGGCCTGTCAGAACTACTCCCGGGCCTATGTGCGCCACCTGTTCGCGGCAGGGGAGATGCTGGCCATGCGTCTGGCGGTGCTCCACAACCTGCATTTCTACAACGAGCTGATGGTCCGCATCCGTCAGGCCCTGGATGAGGGGACCTTTGAGGAGTTCCGCCGGGAGTACTCCGGCAAGCTGGATCGCCCCGCCCCCTGAAAACCTGGGGGATTTTAGAAAATACCCTTGCAAAAGCGAAAAAAATGTGATATCATACCAAGGTCTGAATAACGGGTGGTCCTCTGCGGCTGTCTCTCAAAGGATGGGAGACGTTTTATGGTCGGCATGAACGCCTATATAACAGGAGGAAATTATAATGGATTTGCTGAAGACTTTTACTGAGCAGTACAAGAAGGCCGAGGCCCCTGTGGTCGCCATCGGTGACACCGTGCGTGTGCACATCAAGGTTAAGGAAGGCAACCGCGAGCGCGTTCAGGTGTTCGAGGGTACTGTGATTGCCAAGAAGCACGGCGGTCTGGAGGAGACCTTCACCGTCCGCCGCGTGTCCTACGGCGTCGGCGTGGAGAAGGTGTTCCCCGTCCACGCTCCCACCATCGAGAAGGTGGAGGTCGTCCGTCACGGTAAGGTCCGCCGCGCCAAGCTGTACTACCTGCGCGATCGCGTGGGCAAGGCTACCAAGGTCAAAGAGGCCCTGTAATCCATCCCAACAGGAAAAGGAGCGGCAGTCGCCGCTCCTTTTTTCTTAGGACGCAGCAGAGGATCGTCAGAACAGGAGGAGCTATGAATATACAGTGGTATCCCGGTCATATGACCAAGACCCGGCGACAGATCGAAGCAGATCTTAAATATGTAGACATCGTGGTGGAGATCATCGACGCCCGCATCCCCATTTCCAGCCGCAATCCGGACATCGACGCCATCTGTGCGGGCAAGCCCCGGCTGATCGTGCTGAACCGGGCGGACCAGGCCGATCCGGAACAGAACCGCCGCTGGGCGGCCTTCTTCCGGGAGCAGGGCCACCATGTGCTGGAGACCGACGCCCGCAGCGGCCGGGGGATCAACCAGTTTTCTGCGGTGATCCAGGGCGCACTGAAGGAGCAGATCGCCCAGTGGCGGGCCAAGGGCCTGGTGGGCCGTCCGGTCCGGGCTATGGTGGTGGGCGTGCCCAATGTGGGTAAGTCTACCTTTATTAATAAAGTGGCCCGGAAGAAATCGGCCAAGACCAGCGACCGGCCTGGCGTCACCCGGGGCAAGCAGTGGGTGAACGTGGACACATCCCTGGACCTGATGGATACCCCGGGCATCCTCTGGCCCAAGTTTGAGGACCCCCGTACCGGCATGGACCTGGCGTTCACCGGGGCCGTGAAGGACGACATCATGGATGTGGAGACCCTGGGCTGCCACATGATGGCCCTGATGGCTCAGCGCTATCCCCAGGCCCTAATGGCGGCCTATAAGCTCAAGGAGCTCCCGGAGCGGGAAGAGGAGGAGAACGACGTGGCCTACGGCTACCGCCTGCTGGAAGCGGGCGCATTGAAGCGGGGCATGCGGATCTCCGGCGGCGAGTTTGACACCGAGCGTATGGCCAGAGTGCTTTTGGATGAGTACAGAGCCGGAAAGCTGGGACGCTTTACACTTGAAGTACCGGAAGAGGTACAGGAAGATGAGAGCGAGCATGGATAAGGCGGAGCTGTGGCAGTATGAGGGGGAGGCCCAGGCGGACGGCCACCGGCTGATCTGCGGCTGTGACGAGGCGGGCGCGGGTCCTCTGGCCGGGCCGGTGTATGCCGCCGCGGTAATCCTGCCCTTTGGTGTGGAGATCGACGGGCTCAACGACTCCAAAAAGCTGACCGAAAAAAAGCGGGAGGCCCTGTTTCCCGTGGTGAAGGCCACCGCCCTGTGCTGGGCTGTGGCCCGGGTGGACGCGGCGGAAATCGACGCCACGGACATCCTGAGCGCCCGGATGAAGGCCATGCAGCTGGCCATCGACGCGCTGGAACGGCAGCCTGACTTTGCCCTGATTGACGGGAACCGGGACCACGGGCAGACGGCCGCCATCACCACTGAACACCGCTGCATTGTAAAGGGAGACAGCTTGTCAGCTTCGATTGCGGCGGCATCCATCCTGGCCAAGGTGAGCCGGGACCACCACATGCTGGAGATGGCAAAGCAGTACCCGGAATACGCCTTTGAGAAGCACAAGGGCTATGGGACCAAGCTTCACTATGAGCGTCTGCGCCAGTATGGCCCCAGTCCCATCCACCGCCGGACCTTTCTGAAAAACCTGTGAGCGGGGGAGACCGCAGACTGCTGGGCCGATGGGGCGAGGCCGCAGCAGCGGAGTTTTTGCGCAGGCGGGGGTATCGGCTGATGGACGCGGGCTGGCAGTGCCGCTTCGGGGAGATCGACCTGATCGTGGAGGATGGCGCCTGCCTGGCCTTCGTGGAGGTAAAGCTGCGTAAGAACGCAGACTTCGCCCAGGCACGGGAATTTGTGGATCGGCGCAAGCAGGAGCGGCTGCGCCTGTCGGCCGAGCTCTACTTGTCCCAAAACCCCACCCGGCTCCAGCCCAGATTTGATGTGGTGGAGGTCTATGCCCCTCAGGGCATGGCCACCCGGGAGCCGGTGATCCGCCACTGGGAAAATGCGTTCTGAGCAGGGAAAGAGAACAGGACCCGGAGCCTCGGCTCCGGGTCCGTTTTTCAGTACATGTGGGAAATATGGGCTGATTATGCGGCTTTTTTGGGAGAAGTACTTGACCTTGTACCGGATAGCTGGCATAATGTTTTTCTATACAGACCAGGAGGATTTTTCCTTCTGAAAATCACTTTAACTTTATAGGTAAAGGATTGAGAGTAATGCAATATATCAGTACACGGGACCGCAGCCACTCCTGCAGCGCCGCTCAGGCTATTGCCCAGGGCCTGGCGGAGGACGGCGGTCTGCTGACCCCCGCCTATCTGCCCAGACTGCCCGGCAAGGCGCTGGATGAGCTGAAGAATATGTCCTATCAGCAGCGGGCCGTCTATGTGATGAAGTTTTTCCTGGACGAGTTTTCAGTCAAGGAGCTGAACGAGTTCTCAAGTGCCGCTTACGGCCCTGAGAAGTTTGACACACCCGCTGTGGCCCCGGTCCGGGCACTGGACAAGGACACCTTCTGCCTGGAGCTGTGGCACGGCCCCACCTGTGCCTTCAAGGACATGGCCCTGCAAATGCTGCCCCACCTGCTTACCGGTTCTCTGGCCAAGCTGGAGGAGGAGCGCACGGTCTGCATCCTGGTGGCCACCTCGGGCGACACCGGCAAGGGCGCCCTGGAGGGCTTTAAGGACGTGGATCACACCAAGATCCTGGTGTTCTATCCCAAGGATGGCGTCTCCGCCGTGCAGCAGCTGCAAATGGTCACCCAGGAGGGCGGCAATGTGGGTGTCTGCTCCGTGGTGGGCAACTTCGACGACGCCCAGACCGGCGTGAAGAAGATTTTCTCCGACGCCAAGCTCCGGGAGGAGCTGGGCAAGCGGGGTTATCTGCTGTCCTCTGCCAACTCCATCAACTGGGGACGGGTGCTGCCCCAGATCGTCTACTACATTTCCGCCTACTGCGACCTGCTGCGGGATGAGCGCATCCAGCCTGGCCAGGAGGTCAATGTCTGTGTGCCCACCGGCAACTTCGGCAACATCCTGGCTGCCTACTATGCCAAGGAGATGGGCGTGCCCTTCAAGCACTTCATCTGCGCCTCCAACAGCAACAATGTGCTGACCGATTTCATCCGCACCGGCGTGTACGACCGCAACCGCGCCTTCTACAACACCAGCTCGCCCTCCATGGACATCCTGGTGTCCAGCAATCTGGAGCGCCTGCTGCTGTCCATGACCCAGGACGGAGACGAGGTCCGCAGCTACATGAGCCAGCTGGCGGCCTCCGGGACCTATCAGGTCAGCGATAAGGTGCGGGAGAGTCTGCAAAAGCAGTTCTCCGGCTACTTCTGCGACGATGCTGGCACCGAGCAGACCATCGCAAAGATCTATAAGAAGTTTGACTACCTCATCGACCCCCACACCGCCGTGGGCTTTGACGCCCTGGAGCAGTATCGGAAGGAGACGGGGGACGATACCCCCACCATCGTGGCCTCTACCGCCAGCCCCTTCAAGTTCTGCAACAGCGTGCTCTCCGCTCTGGGCGTGAAGGACCAGAAGGAGGGACTGGATATCCTGGACCAGCTCAGCGAGGTGACCGGTCTGCCCGCGCCCGCCCCTCTGGCCGGCCTGCGGGGCAAGTCGGTCCGCTTCGAGGACTGTGTTGAGAAGGACCACATGCTGGACGCGGTCCAGAAGATGCTGGGGTGAGCTGATGGCCCTATACGCCATTGGAGATACCCACCTGTCCCTGTCCTCAGATAAGCCCATGGACGTGTTCGGCGGCGGCTGGACCGGCTATGTGGAGAAGCTGCGGGACGGCTTTTCCGTTGTGAACCCGGAGGATACCGTGGTGCTGTGCGGCGATCTGTCCTGGGGAATGAGCCTGGAGGAGGCGCGGGAGGACTTCGCCTTCCTCAATGCGCTGCCCGGACAGAAGGTCCTGCTCAAGGGCAACCACGACTACTGGTGGAATACGGTGTCCAAGATGGAGAAGTTTTTCCGGGAGAACGACTTTCAAAACCTGACCATCCTCCATAATAACTGCTGTTTTTATGGAGAGATCGCCCTGTGCGGCACACGGGGCTGGTTTTATGAGGAGGACCGGGGTGAGCACAGCGCCAAGATCTTCAACCGGGAGCTGATCCGGCTGGAGGCCTCGCTGAAGGCGGCGGGGGAGCGGGAAAAGATCGGATTTCTCCACTATCCGCCCCTGTACCAGGGATACCGCTGCCAGGAGATCATCGACCTGCTGGAGCAGTACGGCGTGAAGCGATGCTTCTACGGCCACCTCCACGGGGGGAGCCACCGCCTGGCGGTCTGCGGCGTGCAGAACGGAGTGGATTATCAGCTCATCTCCGCCGACTATCTCCGGTTCCAGCCAAGAAAAATCCTGGATTGACGAAAAAATAAAAAATATCTCTGGTCAAACGGGATAATATCTGCTACAATACAACAATGCAAGTATAAAGGCACGTGTGTGAGCCGCATCAGATCGGCCCGGCGCGCCGACAGGAGGAAGTATTACATGAAGGTCACCAACGTTGAAAAGAAAGAAAAGAGCACCGTCGAACTGACCATCCAGGTGGATGCCCAGGAGTTCGAGGCCGCTGTTCAGAAAGCTTATCTCAAGAACCGCTCCAGCATCGCCGTCCCCGGCTTCCGGAAGGGCAAGGCCCCCCGCAAGATCATCGAGGGCATGTATGGTTCCGGTGTGTTTTATGAGGAGGCCATCAACGCCGTGTATCCCGGCGCCTATGCTGAGGCCGTGAAGGAGCAGGGTCTGGATGACGTGGGTTATCCCCAGGTCGAGATCGAGGAGGCCGGCAAGGACGGCTTCACCTTCAAGGCTCTGGTTTCCGTCCGTCCCGAGGTCAAGATGGGCAAGTACAAGGGTCTGACCGCCGAGAAGGAGGAACCCACCGTCTCCGACGAGGACATCGACAACGAGATGCAGCCCCTGGTCGCCCGCGCTACCCGCATGCTCAGCGTGGATCGCGAGATCAAGCTGGGCGATACCGCTGTCATCGACTTTGAGGGCTTTGACAACGGCACTCCCTTCGAGGGCGGTAAGGGCGAGAATTACAGCCTGGAGATCGGCTCCGGTTCCTTCGTCCCCGGCTTCGAGGATCAGCTGATCGGCCTGAAGGCCGGCGATGAGAAGGAGCTGAACATCACCTTCCCCGAGGATTATCACGCTGACCTGGCCGGCAAGGCTGTTGTGTTCAAGGTCAAGGTCAACGAGGTCAAGGAGTCCCAGGTCCCCGCTCTGGACGACGAGTTTGCCAAGGACGTGTCCGAGTTCGAGACTCTGGCCGAGCTGAAGAAGAGCCTGGGCGACAAGCTGCTGGAGCGCCGCAAGGGCGACGCCGAGTCCAAGTATGAGAATGCCATTATCGATCAGCTGATCGAGAACATGGAGGTCGAGATCCCCAACGGCATGATCGAGGTCCAGCTGGACAAGCTGATGGACGACTTTGCCATGCGTCTGCAGGCTCAGGGCATCAGCGTTGAGGACTATGTGAACATGATGGGCGGTAACCCCCAGGCCCTGCGTGAGTCTGCCCGTCCCACCGCCAAGCGCCAGGTCGAGGTGGAGCTGGCCATGACCGCCATTGCCGACGCCGAGAAGTTCGAGGTCACCGACGACGAGGTGGAGGCCGAGCTGAAGAAGATCGCTGAAGAGTACAAGATGGAGCTGGACCAGGTGAAGGCCGCCGTTCCCGCCGCCGAGCTGAAGAAGGAGATGCGCCTGAGAAAGGCCTCCGAGCTGGTGATGAGCGAGGCCAAGGTGGGTGCGCCCAAGAAGACCACCCGCAAGAAGAAGGCCGCTGAGGAGACCACCGATGAGGCCCCTGCTGAGAAGCCCAAGCGTACTCGCAAGAAGAAGACCGAAGAGACCGAGGAGCCCAAGGCTGAGTAATTGATCCTGTCCCGGGGCGGCACCGTCCGCCCCGGGCGCGAATCTATATGGGGGCAACCTTGGTGGGGAAATTTTTCCTCTTTATGCAGTATTGCCCGCAGCAGTGTGGGCATACTGTTTGGTATCACTGCCAGATCAAAGGAGATTTATCTATGAGCTTAGTTCCTTATGTAGTGGAGCAGACCAACCGCGGCGAGCGCTCCTATGACATCTTTTCCCGACTGCTGAACGACCGGATCATTTTCCTGTCCGAGGAGGTCAACGACACCACCGCCTCTCTGGTGGTGGCCCAGCTGCTGTACCTGGAGGCTCAGGATCCCGACAAGGACATTCAGTTCTACATCAACAGCCCCGGCGGCTCTGTCACGGCCGGTATGGCGATTTACGACACCATGCAGTATATCAAGTGCGACGTGTCCACCATCTGCATCGGCATGGCCGCCTCCATGGGCGCCTTCCTGCTCTCCTCCGGTACCAAGGGTAAGCGTCTGGCCCTGCCCAACGCCGAGATCATGATTCATCAGCCCTCCGCCGGGACTCAGGGACAGATCACTGATATGGCCATCCACCTGAAGCGTCTGGAGGTCATCAAGAAGCGGATGAACAGAATCATGGCCGACAACACCGGACGTTCCGTGGAAGAGGTCACCGCCGCCTGCGAGCGTGACAACTTTATGTCTGCGCAGGAGGCTATGGAGTACGGTCTGATCGACAAGGTCATCGAGAAGCGCTGAGCCTCTCGGGGTATGACCTCCGGCTGGGACCGAACAAGTCTGAAAAGCTGAGGTAAAGAACATTTATGGCAAGAAATGATGAGAATAAATCCATTCGCTGCTCCTTTTGCGGGAAGCACCAGGACCAGGTCGATCGTCTGATCGCCGGTCCCGGTGCGTACATCTGCAATGAGTGTGTACAGCTGTGCATGGGCATCCTTGGTGACGACGCGCCTGTCCAGGATGGCTACACCGCTGAGATCCCCGACGAGATCCCCACACCCCACGAGATTCATCAGGTGCTGGACCAGTATATCATTGGCCAGCAGGCAGCCAAGGTGGCCCTGTCTGTGGCGGTTTATAACCACTACAAGCGGATCTACTTTGGCGGCGGGGACGATGTGGAGCTCCAGAAGAGCAACATCCTGCTCATGGGCCCCACCGGCTGCGGCAAGACCCTGTTTGCCCAGACCCTGGCCCGCATTCTGAAGGTGCCCTTTGCCATTGCTGACGCCACCACCCTGACCGAGGCCGGCTATGTGGGCGACGACGTGGAGAATATCCTGCTGCGTCTGGTCCAGGCTGCCGACTACGATATTGAGCTGGCTGAGCGGGGCATCATCTATATCGACGAGATGGATAAGATCGCCCGTAAGAGCGAGAACACCTCGATCACCCGCGACGTTTCCGGCGAGGGTGTGCAGCAGGCCCTCCTGAAGCTGCTGGAGGGTACCGTGGCCAACGTCCCGCCCCAGGGCGGACGCAAGCACCCCCACCAGGAGTTTATCCAGATCAACACCAAGAACATCCTCTTCATCTGCGGCGGCGCCTTTGACGGCATTGACAAGATCATTGAGAGCCGCCTGGATAAGCGCAGCATGGGCTTTGGTGCTGAGGTGCAGAGCAAGAAGGAGCGCAACGTGGGAGAGCTGCTCCAGAACATCCAGCCCCAGGATCTGCTGAAATTCGGCATCATCCCCGAGCTGGTGGGCCGTATGCCCCTGATCACCACTCTGGAGTCTCTGGATAAGGCCCAGATGGTCAAGATCCTGACCGAGCCCAAGAATGCTCTGGTCAAGCAGTATCAGAAGCTGCTGGAGTACGATGAGGTGGAGCTGGAATTCACCCACGAGGCCCTGGAGGCTGTGGCGAACCTGGCTGTGGAGCGCGGGATCGGCGCCCGCGGACTGCGGGCTGTACTGGAGGAAGTCATGACGCAGATCATGTACGATATCCCCACTGATCCCACCATCGTCCGCGTTACAATCACACCTGAGTGCATTACGGATAAGGCACAGCCCGAGCTGGAGCACAATCCCAGCCGCACGCAGCGCCCCCGTCTGGGAAAGGCCTCCCTGCGTGAAGAGGGGAAACGTCCCAGCAGCAGCATCGGCTGAACCGCTGTTATCTTAAAATGTCCCGCTGGCCCACTGTAAGCGGGCTGCGGGGCGTTTTTCTACCCGAGAGGAAGTGAACCCTTATGGAAGAAAAGGAAATCGTATTACAAGAGACCACTGTGCTGCCTGCCATCGCGCTGCGTGGTCTGACCATCTTCCCCAATGTGCTGATCCACTTTGATGTGGGTCGGGAGACCTCAATCAAGGCGCTGGAGGAGGCTATGGCTTCTGGAAAGCCGGTTTTCCTGGTAGCCCAGAAGGACATCACAGTGGATGAACCGGGGCAGGAGGACCTCTACACCATTGGTACCATCTCCAATGTGCGGCAGCTGCTGCGCATGCCCGGCGACAATGTCCGGGTGATGGTGGAGGGGGTGACCCGTGCCCGGCTGCTCGCCCTGACCAAGACGGAGTCCTATCTGGAGGCTCGGGTGGAGGAGATCCCGGAGGAAAAGAGCGTCCGTGTTTCCCCCAAAACCGAGGCCTTGATCCGCAGTACATACGAGATGTTCCAGCAGTACGCTGAATTGGCCCCCAAGCTTTCTCCCGATCTGATCATCAATGTGCTTGCCAGCGAGGACCCCGGCTATATTGCCGACTACATCGCCCAGAATATTGCCATGCGCAATCGGGACAAGCAGGCCGTGCTGGAGGAGCTGCGTCCGGTGCGCCGTCTGGAGCGGATGTACCGTCTGCTCACCAGGGAAGTGGAGATCATGGCCCTGGATATGGAGATCCAGAACCGGGCAAAGGAGCAGATGTCGGAAAACCAGCGGGACTACTACCTGCGCGAGCAGATGAAGGCTATCCAGAGCGAGCTGGGCGAGGGCAACGAGGACACCGAGATCATGGAGTACCGGGAGCAGATCGCCAAGGCCAAGCTGCCCGAGGAGGTCCGGAAGAAGCTGGAGAAGGAGCTGGACCGACTGGCCAAGCAGGGGTACAGCTCTGCTGAGGCGGCGGTGCTGCGCAACTATCTGGATGTGTGCCTGGAGCTCCCCTGGAGCAAAAAGACCAAGGAGCACATCAATGTGGAGACCGCCCGGAAGGCGCTGGATCGGGACCACTTCGGCCTGGAGAAGGTCAAGGAGCGCATCCTGGAGTTTCTGGCGGTCAAGCAGCTGGCGCCTGATCTGAAGGGGCAGGTGATCTGCCTGGTGGGCCCGCCCGGTGTGGGCAAGACCTCCATTGCCATGTCGGTGGCCGGTGCGCTGAACCGCAAGCTGGCCCGCATCTCCCTGGGCGGCGTCAGTGACGAGGCCGAAATCCGCGGCCACCGCAAGACCTATGTGGGTGCCATGCCCGGCCGCATCATTGCGGCTATCAACCAGGCGGGGAGCAGCAACCCCCTGATGCTGCTGGACGAGATCGATAAGCTGGGCAGCGACCACCGGGGCGACCCGTCGGCCGCACTGCTGGAGGTGCTGGACGCCGAGCAGAACAGCACCTTCCGGGACCATTTCCTGGAGCTGCCCTTTGACCTGTCCGATGTCATGTTCATCACCACCGCCAATACCACCAGCACCATCCCCAGACCGCTGCTGGACCGGATGGAAGTCATCGAGCTGCCCAGCTACACCGACGAGGAGAAGCTGCAGATCGCCAAGAAGCATCTGCTGCCCAAGGAGATGAAGCGCCACGGCCTGAACCGACGCCAGCTGAAGGTCTCCGACGATACCATCCGCGCCCTCATCACCGGATACACCAAGGAGTCGGGTGTCCGGGTGCTGGAGCGTAAATTGGCCGGTATCTGCCGCAAGGCGGCTATGAAAATTGTGTCAGGTGAAACCACTTGTGTAAAGGCTGAGCCCAGTGATTTGAAGGAGCTGGCCGGCGTGCCGCACTACTATCCGGAGCGGGATGCGCTGAAGGAGCGTGTGGGCGTGGTCAACGGCCTGGCCTGGACCTCCGTGGGCGGAGAGCTGCTGGAGGTGGAGGTCAACGTGGTCCCCGGAACGGGCAAGATCGTGCTGACCGGCAACCTGGGTGATGTGATGAAGGAGTCCGCCCAGGCGGCCCTGAGCTACATCCGCAGCCGGGCCGCCCAGCTGGGGATTGAGACAGATTTCTACAAGGAGAAGGATATTCACGTCCACTTCCCGGAGGGGGCTGTTCCCAAGGACGGACCCTCTGCCGGTGTGGCCATCACCACCGCTATCGTCTCCGCCCTCACCGGGCTGCCCGTCCGGGCGGGCATCGCTATGACGGGCGAGGTGTCCCTGCGGGGCCGTGTGCTGCCCATCGGCGGCCTGCGGGAAAAGACCATGGCGGCCAAGCGCAGCGGGATCAAGACGGTGATCATTCCCTCCGAGAACGAGAGGGACCTGGAGGAGATCGACCAGACGGTGCGGGCCAGCCTGCACTTTGTGCTGGCTGAGCATGTGGACCAGGTGCTGGCTGAGGCGCTGCCGCCCATCACACCCAAGGCGGAGAGCCAGTCTATGCCGGAGACTGACCTGAATATGCCGGAGAGCCGGAATACCGCCCGGCTGAAGCAGTAAAGGAGGACCTTATGGCCATCAACCTGCAAAATGCTGAATTTATCCGTTCTGCCGTGGGCGCCAAGGATTTTCCCCGGGACGGCCTGGCCCAGGTGGCCTTCTCCGGCCGCTCCAACGTGGGTAAGTCCTCGGTGATCAACCGTCTGCTGAATCGGAAGAACTTTGCCCGTGTGGGCGCTGCGCCCGGCAAGACCGTACACATCAACTACTTCAAGATCGACAACGCCTTCTACCTGGTGGATCTGCCCGGATATGGCTATGCCAAGGTCTCCAAGGCCGAGCGGGACCGCTGGGGCAGACTGATCGAGGGCTACTTTGCCGACCCTGAGCTGATGACCCTGGGCGTGATGATCGTGGACTCCCGGCATAAGCCCACCGCGGATGACTGCACCATGGTCCAGTGGTACAAGGCGGCGGGCCGCCCCTTCATTGTGGTGGCCAACAAGCTTGACAAGCTGAAAAAGCGGGAGATCGAACCCAACCTCCAGTGCATCCGAGAGGTGCTGGAGCTGGGGGAGGAGGTCCCTGTCATCCCGTTTTCCGCCGAAAAAGGCGATGGAAAGCAGGAGCTGATCCAGTATATTCTGGACAGCCTGAAGGACTGAGCCCCGGACAGAGCATAAATGAAAATCCCGCGCTGAAAAATTCGGCGCGGGATTTCGATTTTCTCCGGGAAATTTGAATTTATGTTGTCATTAACCGAAAAACTTGGTATAATTCAAGGATAGAGCTTTAACTTTCGGAGAGGGAGGACGCATTTGGGTACGATTCAATCATTCCTCGACCACATGGACTGGGTCCAGATGGTCATGCTTCTCATGGCGGCTGCGGGCAGTCTGATCTGCCTCACCTTCCATGAGCTGGCTCATGGTGTGACCGCCTACTGCCTGGGCGACCCCACCGCCAAGCTCAACGGCCGTCTGTCGCTGAACCCGCTGGTCCACATCGATCCCATGGGACTTTTCCTGATGCTGGTGGTCCGGGTAGGCTGGGCCAAGGCGGTGCCCGTGGATATGCGCAACTTCAAAAACCCCAAGCGGGATATGGCCATCACGGCGCTGGCCGGACCGGTGTCCAACCTGCTGCTGGCCTTTCTTGCCCTTGGGATCTGCTCCCTTGTGTACAACTTTGGCCCCGATGGAAAGGCGGCAGCCTATGTGATCCTGTTTTTCTGCTACCTGGCCATTCTGAGCATCGGTCTGGGGCTGTTCAACCTGATTCCCATTCCGCCCCTGGACGGTTCCAAAGTGCTTTTCTCCCTTCTGCCTGATGGGATTTACCGCACCATTCTGCGCTATGAGCGCTTTGTGATCGTGCTGGTGGTCCTGCTGGCCTGGTCTGGTGTGTTTGGCGGACCGCTGAATGCGGCCATGGAGATGGTGACCCGGCTGCTGTGCCGTCTGACCGGCTTCCCCTTTGCCATTCCCCAGTACTATTTCTTCTGATCCCCATACAGACAGAGAAGGAGGAGAAGCGTTTGGACAGTCCCATTTACCACTTGGAGGGAGTTGTCCGGGCCCGGACAGAGAATTTGGAGGACTTTGTAGGACCTCTGGATCTGATCCTCCATCTGCTGAGTAAAAATAAAATGGAGATCAAGGATATTCAGATCTCCCTGATCCTGGAGCAGTATCTCCAGTGGATGGACACCAGAAAGAGCATGGATCTGGAGGTGGCCAGCGACTTTGTGGTCATGGCCTCCCATCTCATGTATATCAAGACAAGGATGCTCCTCTCCATGGACGACCAGGAGGCCAAGTCCGAGATGGAGGAGCTGATCGCCAGTCTGGAGGCCCATCAGCGCAGCGAGAGCTATCTGAAAATCAAGGCGGTTGTTCCGGACCTGGATCGGCGGTATCAGTACAGCCGAAACTATATCACAAAGCCCGCTGAGAACCTGCAGTCAAACCAAAAACGGGTCTATGCCTGCAATACGGAGGATATCAGGCGGGCCATGGGGGCAGTGTTAGACCGTATGGACTACAAGCTGCCGCCGCCGGTCTCCGCCTTTCAGGGCATTGTAGGCCGGGAGCCCTACCCGGTGAAGGAGAAGGCCTCTGAGATCGTGCGCAGACTGCTGCACGCGGGTGTGACCCGGTTCCGCAGTCTCTTTCGGGGCAGCCGGAGCCGTTCCGAGATCGTAGCCACCTTTATCGCGGTCCTTGAGCTGTGCCGGGCCAGCCGGGTCCGTCTGACCGATGGGGAGGACTGTACCCTGGTCTATGTGTCGGACGCAGAGCGGTCCGCCAGGGAAATTCAAACATAAGGGGACGACCCCGGAGAGGAGAGGAGAGGGACATGGAGCTGAATGAGCTGGAATCGGTGCTGGAGAGCATCCTGTTTGCAGCCGGTGAGCCGGTGGCGGCAGAGCGCCTGTGCAGGGGACTGGACGTAGACCGGGATGCCCTGGACGGGGCGATCCAGCGGCTGATGGATCGGTACAGCTTTGAGCGCAGGGGCGTGCGGATCGTCCGTCTGGACGACAGCTATCAGATGTGCTCCGCTCCGGAGTACGCCGACTATGTACACAGAATTCTGGAGAGCCGCAAGCCCGCCAAGCTCTCCCAGCCTGCGCTGGAGGTGCTGGCGGTGATCGCCTACTATCAGCCGGTCACCCGGGCCTATGTGGACCAGGTGAGAGGGGTGGACAGCTCCTATACTCTGGGCCTTCTCTTGGAGCGGGAGCTGATCGAGGAGTGCGGACGTCTGGCAGTTCCGGGCCGGCCCATCCTGTACCGGACCACCGGCGTGTTTCTGCGCTCCTTTGGTCTGGCCGATCTTGAGGAGCTGCCCCCCCTGCCGGAGGCGTCGAAGGAGAGCGGCCGCATGACCATGGAGATGGAGGCCGCAGTGGAACGCCTGCGGGCGGAGGAGTCCGGGGCGTCGGAGGGACGCACATGAGGGGCTGGATGATCGCTGCGCTGGTCCTGCTGATCCTGTTCCTGCTGGGACAGATCCGCGTGGGCGTGGAGGTGCAGTACAGCCGGGACGGCCTGGGTATCCGGGCCAGATTGGGCTGGATCCGGCTGAAACTCTTCCCGAGAGCAAAGAAAACGGACAAGGCGGACCGGGAGGAGAAGCCCAGAAAGCGGGAAAAGGAAAAACCGGCCGAGCCGGCGGAGGAAAAGAAGGAGAGCACCCTGGGCGGTCCTGTGGCGCTGGCCCGGGAACTTCTGCCCCTGGCGCTGGAAGCGGCCGGCCAGCTGCGGCGCAAGCTGGTGGTGGACCGTCTGGAGCTGCGGCTGACCGTGGGGAGCGACGACCCGGGTGACGCCGCCTTGCTCTACGGCCAGGCCAACGCGGTGCTGGGTGCCCTGTGGCAGCCGCTGACTGAGAGCTTCCATGTGAAGAACGGCAGGGCCCATGTGGAAGTGGATTTTGATGCCGCGGGCATGACCCTGTACGGACTGGCCGCTCTGTCCCTGAAAATCGGGCAGATCCTCCATTTGGGATTGTATTTTGGAATTCAGGCGCTTCGTCGTCTGCTTCGTTTGAAAAAAAGGCAAAAAGCTAAAGCTGGAAAGGCGGTTTAAGTATGGATAAGCAGCATCCGATCAATGAACTGATGAGCACGACAATGGATAAGATCCGCACAATGATGGACTCCAACACCATCATCGGCGAACCCATCCAGACGGGAGAGGTGACCCTGATCCCGGTTTCCAAGCTGTCTTTTGGCTTTGCCAGCGGCGGAAGTGACTTTACCACCAAGAATCAGAAGCCGGAGGCCGGCAACAACTTCGGCGGCGGCAGCGGAGCCAGCGCCAAGCTGGAGCCGGTGGCCTTCCTGATTGTCCACGGGGAAAATGTCCGGCTGCTGCCCGTGGCGCCCGGCCCCGCAACTACGGCCGACCGGCTCATCGAGACCGTTCCCGAGGTGGTGGACAAGGTGACCTCCTTTATCGAAAAACAGCAGGAGAAGAAGGAGAGCGCCGCCGGTGAGGCCGCCGATCCCGATTTTGCGGAATGATCCAGCGCGGATTTTTTTGACAGCACGGGCTTTTATTCCCTGACAAGAGACGACGCTTTGTGCAGATACTAAGGTCACCTGGAACAAAGAGGAGAAGGTGGCTTTTTGAAAAAAATGATTTCTGCGGGACTGTGTGTCCTGCTCTGTCTGACCCTGGTGCCCACCGCAGGGGCGGTGGGCACCAGCGCGTCCTGCGCGGTTTTAATGGAGGCGGAGAGCGGCCGTGTCCTGTATCAGCAGGAGCCCCACCAGCGCCGTCTCATTGCCAGCATCACCAAGCTGATGACGGCCCTGGTGGCCCTGGAGTCGGGCTGTCCGCTGGACGAGCCCGGCCCTGTGCCGGAGCAGGCGGTGGGGGTGGAGGGCTCCTCCATCTATCTGCGCTCCGGGGAGGAGATCACCCTGCGGGAGCTGCTCTACGGGATGATGCTGAAATCGGGCAACGATGCTGCCACGGCGGTGGCCATCCGCTGCGGCGGGTCGGTGGAGGACTTTGCGGCACGGATGAACGACAAGGCCCAGGAGCTGGGGATGGCGGGGAGCCATTTCGCCAACCCCAGCGGTCTCAATGACCCGGAGCACTACTCAACCGCCCATGACATGGCCCTGCTGGCCAGGGCCTGCCTGAAAAATGAGGATCTGGCCCAGATCGTATCCACCAAGAGCATCACCCTGGGCCAGCGGACCCTGACCAACCACAATAAGCTGCTCTGGCGATACCCCGGATGCGTGGGGCTGAAGACCGGTTATACGGAGAAGGCGGGGCGTACCCTGGTGTCTGCGGCCACCCGGGACGGAATGACCCTGATTGCCGTGACCCTCAACGACGGGGACGACTGGCGGGACCACGCAGCCCTGCTGGACTGGGGCTTTGCCCACTATGTGCCCGTCCGTGCGGCCCAGCGGGGGGCGGTGTACGGCCGTCTGCCGGTGGAAGGGGGGCTGGTCCCCTTCGTGTCCGCCGTGGCGTCGGAGGATGTGATCTGCCCCGTGGGGGCGGAGGAGAAGCTGGACCTGGCCCTGGACTGGGACCGGGAGCGGTGCAGGGCGCCGGTGGAGCAGGGGGAGCGGCTTGGAACGCTGCGGGTGCAATGCGGCGATACCCTGATCCGGGAGGTCCCGCTGACAGCGGCCCAATCGGTGGCGCGGGACCTGGCTCCGGAGCGCCGGGGGCTGGCCGGACTGCTCACCCACATATTTGAGAGATAGAAGGAGTGGCTGACCATGGAAGAACGGCTGCAAAAAATCCTGTCCGGCTGCGGAGTCACCTCACGCCGGGCGGCAGAGGAGTGGATCACGGCCGGCCGGGTCCGGGTCAACGGAGAGACCGCCCAGCTGGGCGACCGGGCCGATCTGGACCGGGACCGGATCGAGGTGGACGGCGTCCCGCTCCGTCCGGGCGGGGAACGCACCTATCTGATGCTGAACAAGCCCAGGGGGTATGTGACCACCCTGTCCGATGAGAAGGGGCGGAAAACGGTGGCCCAGCTGGTGTCCGGCTGTGGGAAGCGGGTGTGGCCGGTGGGCCGGCTGGACCTGGACTCTGAGGGGCTGCTGATCCTCACCGATGATGGGGAGCTGACCCAGCGTCTGCTCCACCCCAGCCACGAGGTAGAGAAGGAGTATCTGGTCTGGGTGACCGGAGACGTGACCCGGGGGATCCCCATTCTGTCCGCCCCCATGGAGCTGGACGGTGACCGGCTGGCCCCGGCGCAGGTGCGCAAGGGCCGGATCACCGGCGGCGTGACACAGCTGTCCATCACCATTCACCAGGGGAAAAACCGCCAGGTGCGCCGTATGTGCGCCAAGGCCGGGCTCCAGGTCCTGCGCCTGAAGCGGGTGCGGGAGGGCGGCCTGGAGCTGGACCGGACCCTGAAGATCGGCAAGTGGCGCACACTGACACCCCAGGAGGTGCAGGTCCTTCGCCAGGAGGAATAAATCCAGGTAAAAATGAGTCATATTTGCAAGATGATATTGCAATCCTGCAAATATGACTTGATTTTTTGCGTAGAACGGGGTATGATGGGGTCCATTGAAATCAGCAAATATGGACAGATTCATATTGTGTCATAAGCAAGAGAAGATGGAGGAGTTGATTGAAATGAGCCGGGATATTCTAAGCGTGATTCGGGAGAACATGCCCACCTTTTCCAAGGGGCAGCGTCGGATCGCCAATTACATTTTAGAATCCTATGACAAGGCTGCCTTTATGACAGCCAGCAAGCTGGGCAAGACAGTGGATGTCAGTGAGTCCACCGTTGTCCGTTTTGCCTCTGAGCTGGGCTATGACGGATATCCCAGCATGCAGCGGTCCCTGCAAAAGATGATCCGCAATCGGCTGACCTCGGTGCAGCGGATCGAGGTCTCTTACGAGCGCTTCGGGGACCAGGATGTGTTGTCCAGCGTGCTCCACTCGGATATTGAGAAGATCCGGGTGACCCTGGAGGAGGTGGATCGGGAGAGCTTTGACAAGGCGGTGGACGCCATTGTCTCGGCCCGCCGTATTTACATCATCGGCGTGCGTTCTGCCGCCAGCATCGCCACTTTCCTGCATTTTTACTTCAATCTTATTTTTGACAATGTGGTCATGGTGGCCGCCACAACAGCCAGCGAGGTCTTTGAGAACCTGATCCGGGTAGAGAAAGAGGACGTGGTCATCGGCGTCAGCTTCCCCCGCTACTCAAGCTGCACCGTCCACGCCATTAACTTCGCCCGGAACCAGGGTGCCACCACCATCTCCATCACGGACAGCGAGGCGTCGCCGCTGGTCCCCATTTCCACCTATACACTGACCGCCCGCAGCGATATGGCCTCCTTTGTGGACTCCCTGGTGGCGCCCCTGAGCCTGGTCAACGCCCTGCTGGTAGCAGTCAGCCGAAAGAAAAATGAAGAACTGGCCCACACCTTCCAGAAGCTGGAGAAGATCTGGGATGAGTATGAGGTCTATGAAAAGGTACAGGAATAAATGGAACAGGAATTGATCGTAATTGGAGGCGGCGCCGCCGGCATGATGGCGGCCATCACCGCCGCCCGGAGCGGGGCCAGGGTCGCTCTGCTGGAGCGCAATCCCAAGCTGGGCCGCAAGCTCTACATCACCGGAAAGGGCCGCTGCAATGTCACCAACCACTGCCCGCCCCAGGAGGTACTGGCCAACACGCCCCGGAACAGCCGGTTTTTGTTCGGCGCCATGGCTCGGACGACCCCGGCCTGGGTGGAGGAATTTTTCACCTCCCTGGGGGTGGAATTAAAGGTGGAGCGGGGCAACCGGGTATTCCCGGCCTCTGACCACGCCGCCGATATCATTGATGCCCTCTTTTTTGAGCTGCGCCGCCTGAAGGTGCCTGTCATCCAGGACCGAGCCCTCTCCATCCGGACAGAGGATGGAAAAGCGGTGGGTGCAGAGGGTGAGCAGGGGGAGTACAGCTGTAAAGCTGTTATCCTTGCTACCGGCGGTGTTTCTTACCCTGCAACCGGTTCTACCGGCGATGGGTATGACATGGCGGCCCGCCTGGGCCACACCATTGTGTCCCCCGAGCCCTCTCTGGTCCCCCTGGAGGCGGAGGAGTCCTTCTGCGGGGAAATGCAGGGGCTGGCCCTGAAAAATGTGTCCCTGAAGGTCAAGAATAAAAAGGGCAAGGTGATCTATCAGGAGCAGGGGGAGATGCTGTTCACCCACTTCGGCCTGTCCGGCCCGCTGGTGCTCAGCGCCAGCGCCCACATGCGGGACTATGAGAAGGACAGCTACACCTGCATCATCGACCTGAAGCCCGCCCTGGACGAGCAGAAGCTGGAGGCCCGTCTGCTGCGGGAGTTCGGCGAAAACCTGAACAAGGAGATTCAGAACGTGCTGGGCGCCCTGGTGCCCCGTCTGATGATCCCGGTGATGATCCGGATGACGGGCATTCCCGCCGACCGGAAGGTCCACGACATCACCAAGGGGGAGCGCCGCCGCCTGCTGGAGTGCCTGAAGAGCTTTCAAATCCACATCACCGGTCCCCGGCCCATCCGGGAGGCCATCATCACCGCTGGCGGCGTGAAGGTCAGCGAGGTGGACCCCAAGACCATGGGCTCGAAGAAGGTGGAGGGCCTGTACCTGGCCGGTGAGCTGCTGGACGTGGACGCCTACACCGGCGGCTTCAACCTCCAGATCGCCTGGGCCACCGGCCGGGCAGCGGGGGAGAGTGCCGCAGCGTTTTTGGCGGAGGAGCGGCCCTGAACGCCCTCAGGATCAATAATTTAGGGATTGGAGCGATAAAAAACCATGGAACACCACAGCATTGCCATTGACGGCCCCTCCGGAGCCGGAAAGAGTACATTAGCCAAGCAGCTGGCCGAGCGCCTGGGGTATCTCTATGTGGATACCGGCGCCATCTATCGGACCGTGGCCCTGAAGGCACAGCGCCTGGGCGTGGATCTAAACAGGGAGGAGCAGGTGACCGCGCTCCTGAGTGAGATCAAGGTCCGTATGGACTATGAGTCAGACGGGCTCCAGCACATGTACCTGGACGGCGAGGACGTCACCCAGGCCATCCGGGTCCATGCCGTGTCCCAGTGGACCTCTCTGGTGGCCGCTCTGCCGCCGGTCCGTGCCTTTTTGCTGGAGTACCAGCGGCAGCTGGCCCGGGAGCACAGTGTTGTGATGGACGGACGGGACATCGGAACTGTGGTCCTGCCCCAGGCCGACGTGAAGATTTTCCTCACTGCCTCTGCGGAGATCCGGGCCCGCCGCCGTCTGCTGGAGCTGGAGCAGCGGGGCCAGCAGGCGGACTATGAGACCATTCTCCACGATGTGAAGCAGCGGGATCTCCAGGACAGCAGCAGGGCCATCGCCCCCCTGCGTCAGGCGGAGGATGCCGTCCTTCTGGATACCTCCGAGCTGGACCTGGAGGGCAGTCTGCATGCCATGGAGAAGATTGTGAAGGAGAAGCTGGGCCATGAAAACTGAGTCTGTCTTTCATCTGCTGTACGCCCTGATCTGGCCGTTTTTTAACCTGTTCCACCCGGTCCGGGCCATTGGCCGGGAAAACATCCCGGAGGGGGCGGCAGTGATCTGCCCCAACCACAGCACGGCTGGGGACCCCTTCTACACAGTGTTCGCCTTTGGCTGGAAATACCCCATGTGGGCCATGGCCAAGAAGGAGATTTTGAACTGGCCCGTGGTGGGCTGGATTTTGGGCAAGGCGGGCGTTTTTGGCGTGGACCGGGGAAACAGTGACCTCAAGGCCGCCAAGACCGCCCTGCGGTGCCTGAAGGAAAACCGCAAGCTGCTGATTTTCCCCGAGGGCACCCGCGTGAGCGAGGGAGACAGTGTGGAGGCAAAGGCGGGTGCGGCTCTCTTTGCCACCCGGACGGACAGTCCTCTGCTGCCTGTGTACATCCCCACCAAGAAGCGGCTGTTCCACCCCACCACCGTGGTGATCGGCAAGCCGTACCAGCCCCAGATCTCCGGCCGCAAGGCCACCTCGGAGGAGCTGGAGCAGATCGCGGCGGACCTGATGGACCGCATCCATGCCCTGGGGGAGGAAGCAAGATGAGCTTTGAGCTGGTGGTGGCCAGGTCTGCCGGCTTCTGCTACGGGGTAAAACGGGCGGTGAAGCTGGCGGAGGAGACCGCACAGTCTGGCAGACCCTGCGTGATGCTGGGTTCCATCATCCACAACAAGAATGTTACAGACAAGCTGGCCCGTGAGGGCCTGCACACGGTGGAGCGGCCGGAGGATGTACCTGAGGGCAGCGCCGTGATCATCCGCTCTCACGGCGAGAGCCGGGCGGTCCATGAGTCCCTGCGGGAGCGGGGCGCGGAGATTTTGGACGCCACCTGTCCCAACGTGATCCGCATTCACAAGCTGGTGGGGCAGGCGGAGGCCAAGGGCCGCCGGCCGGTGATTATCGGTACGCCGGACCACCCGGAGGTGGTGGCCATCGCCGGCTGGTGCAGCGATCCGCTGGTTTTTTCCGGGGTGGAGGCCCTGACCCGGTGGCTGGAGGAGGACCCCGCACACCGGACGCTGCCCCTCAGCTTTGTCTCTCAAACGACCTCTCGAAAAAAGATTTGGGAAGATTGCGTGGAAAAAGCAAAAAAAGAGTGTACAAACGCTGAATTCTTTGATACAATATGTGACGCGACATCTACACGTCAGGAAGAGGCCCGCTCACTTGCCGCCAAATGCGGTATGATGGTGGTCATTGGGGATCAGAGAAGCTCGAATACCAAGCAGTTGGCAGAGCTTTGCCGCCAGGTATGTCCGGAAGTCCAGCTCATCGAGCAGGCAGGAGACTTGGACCTGTCCCGCCTCCCCAAGGCGGGAATTGTCGGAATCACGGCGGGAGCATCCACTCCTGCGTGGATAATAAAGGAGGTCATTGACAAAATGAGCGAAGAAAACATGGAGATCGAGAAGTCCTTTGCGGAGCTGCTGGAGGAGTCGATCAAAACTTTAAATACGGGGGATAAGGTAACTGGTACTGTCGTTGCAATCACACCGACTGAGATCCAGGTCGAGCTGGGAATCAAGTATCCCGGCTACATTCCTCTCAGCGAGCTGAGCGACGATCCCACCGTGAAGCCTGAGGACGTTGTGAAGGTCGGCGACGAGATCGAGTCCTATGTTATGCTGGTCAGCGACCGCGACTGCCTGGTCAAGCTGTCCAAGAAGCGTCTGGACATGGTCCGCGGCTGGGAGGAGATCGAGGCCGCCCGCGAGAGCGAGGAGCCTGTCGAGGGCTTTGTTACTGAGGACAACAAGGGCGGCGTGGTTGTGTCCGTGAAGGGCATCCGCGTGTTCGTTCCCGCTTCTCAGACCGGTCTGCCCCGTGAGACTCCCATGTCCGAGCTGCTGAAGAAGAAGGTCCGCCTGGTCATCACCGAGGTCAACCGTGCCCGCCGCCGCGTGGTGGGCTCCATCAGCCGCATCCAGCGCGCTGAGCGCGCCGCTGCCGCTGAGAAGGTCTGGGCCGAGATCGAGGACGGCAAGCATTACACCGGCGTTGTGAAGTCCCTGACTTCTTACGGCGCCTTCGTGGACATCGGCGGCGTGGACGGCATGGTCCACATCTCCGAGCTGTCCTGGAGCCGCATCAAGCACCCCTCCGAGGTTGTCAAGGTTGGCGATACCGTGGACGTGTACGTCATCTCTGCCGACAAGGAGAAGAAGAAGATCTCTCTGGGCATGAAGGATCACAGCCAGGAGCCCTGGAATGTGTTCACTTCCACCTATCAGATCGGCGATACCGCCAATGTGCGCATCGTCAAGCTGATGACCTTCGGCGCCTTCGCCGAGATCGTCCCCGGTGTGGACGGCCTGATCCACATCTCCCAGATCGCCGACCACCGCATCGAGAAGCCCGGCGACGTGCTGGCTGAGGGCGATAAGGTCGACGTGAAGATCACCGACATCGACACCGAGAACAAGAAGGTTTCCCTGTCCATCCGCGCCCTGCTGGAGGGCGAGGCCCAGGGCGAGGAGTCCGAGGAGGAGTAAGCCCACGGCGATTTAATCAGGGTAAAATCTGAATAAATAGCAATAAAACGGCTGTAGACGTGATGTTTACAGCCGTTTTTGTTATATTATTTAGTTACGACGAAATCATGCGTAGCAAAATCGTAGCAGTTCTGGATGGAGTTCAGGTGCTCCACCAATTCACTCTGCTTATTCGGGTATAAATGAGAGTAGGTGCGTAGCGTTGTTTCGATATTTTCATGGCCCAGGCGCTCAGCGATCAGCAGGGGGGAGTACCCCAGTTCAATCAGGAGGGAGGCGTGGGAGTGCCGGAGATCATGCACCCGGATTCGCTTCACACCAGTCTCTGCACAGCCGCGGTCAATTTCCCGTGAGAGAAATGGTTTTCCTACATTTTCGAATATGCGATCGTTTGGCTCAATGCCATAAATGGTTTTGATATAGCCCTGGACCATGTCGGCCAGCTTTTGAGGAATCAGTATCGTGCGGATACTCTTAGGTGTTTTAGGCGGTAGGATTAAAGGCGTACCTGTCTGTACAGTGTAGCTTTTAGTGATGCTTACCGACGGAACATCAAAATTAAAGTCGGCGGGTGTGAGGGCCAGCATCTCACCCTTTCGCATACCTGTCCAAAACAAGATGGAGATCATGACCAGGGAACGAGGTCTATTTGTCATCGAGGCAATAAAACGATTAAACTCATCCACAGTCCAGAATTTCATGGCATCTGCGTTTTTCCGGCCCATTGATCCGACAACCTGGCAGGGATTAGATTTCACGCCATAATACTTGACTCCAAAATTGAAGAGAGCTGAGATTTGATTATTTGCCGTTTTAAGATAGGTAGGTGCATAAGCTTTTCCAGTGCTTGTCTTTCGGGTCATAATTGTGTTTTGCCAGTTTCTGATGTCGGCCGAGGCGATCTTTGAGATTTGAAGATTACCGAGGTAGGGGAGTATCAGCCGCTCAAACAAGAACGTCTTACTTTTTACTGTCGTTGCACGAAGCCTTGCCTGACAGTCCGCAATATATAATTCAAAGAGAGACTGTACGGTCATATCGGTGCTGCCGGCATGCTTGGCCAGATATTCGGTCTCATACGCTTTTGCATCAGCTTTTCGCTCAAAACCTTCCTTCTTGTGCTGATGGGTTTCTCCGGTAAAATCCTTCCATCGCACAAATACATACCAGCGCTTTCCGTCTTTCATTTTCGCAACTGACATTTTAGAGCCTCCTTTTCTTGCACCTGCGGCCCCAATATGATATGATAAAAGGGCGCAAAAGTGCCTTGGTGATAACTTGGTTTTTGCGATCGGCCTATGGTGCTGGTAACACCTGGGCCACCCACGCCTCCGATGCTGATAACATCTGGGGCGTTTTTATTTAAGAATTGGATGACTTTAACAGAAGACTTTGACGATATTGCTCCGCAGGTGCCACATCAACAAACTCAACTGTTTTATCATAATTTTGGTAGACTACCTGCTTTATTTCATCCAAGCTGACAGCGAAGAATTCTCGTCTTTTGTTGATAAAATTCAACTTGCGATTTTCAAAGGCGCTATGCAATGCAGATTCAAGGCCAGGAGCATCATCTGTGAATATCATTGCATGTACGTCAAAATTGAAGGGAACTGATGCGTCTCCCAGCTCATCAACTCGTTCCATGGGATCTAAACGGCGGGTCATGCCAATCTTATAGATATTCTCTCCAAACGCACCGATATTTGAAATGATATAGACATAGCCTGCACGCTGGTTTGCAACCCTATAGTCAACATCTTCAATTTGCTTATGGATGTCCCCGAGTCGAGCCACTATTGCATTTCTTTTTTCTTCAAGTGCGATTCTTGCGTCATCGGTTTTTGCAGCAGCAATCTGAGCATCCAGATGCTCCAATTCGTTCGAGTAATGGGATTGCTCTTTTTCAAGCTTTCTTTTGCTCTCTTCCAGTTCTTTTTGTACCCGAGCTTCTTCTCGCTGACGGGCCCGGAGTTCCTTCGCCTCCTCTTTCTCATCCTGCTTTTTAACCTGATACTCATGAACCAGTCTGAGCTCATTTAGTTTCAGATCCACATAATGTTGGCGTATGGAAATAGTCATTATAGTTCCGAGTTTAGAAATCGCATCGGCAGAAGCCTGAATCTTTTTCTCGCATGCCTCAATATTATTAAAACGCACATGTTCAATTGCATCATCACACTCAGCATTAAATGCACGCAGTAAAAGCTTTTTCATGTCTTTGACCATTTTTTTACCCTTAGATGTACTGCCGTTTACAGTCCAATCATTATTGCCAGCAACAGCTCGGTCCTCTTTTATTAACTCTTTTTGCTGTGTGCGGACTTCTGCAATTTTATCTTTGTATTCGTCAGTTGTACTATAAGAATAATGCGGAACATACATACCAAATGACTGTAACAGAACTGCTTCGTTTGTCTCTATAATATCTTGTTTTGCAATATTGAGGTCATTTATTGTGTTGGTAAGTTCTATCTTTGCTGATTCAATCTGCTGCTTGAGCGCATCCAATTCGGACCTTGAGCTAGATATTTTTTCAGATAGCATTTCTATTTCTTGCTGTTCAGGAGTTAATTGAGCTCTTAAACGTTCAATTTCGTCTCTTTCTTTCCGGCCAAATAATGACATAACATGCTCCTCCTTATTTGAATATATTGCAGTACTTATGAAGCAAAGGCTTGATAATACTCATGAATGCTAGGGAACCCAAACACAAATGCAGTATACATATCAGAAATACGAGAAAAGAGATCCTCACTTATGTTGTATTTATCAACAAAATGTTTCTCCACAGCAACTTCTGCCATTTTTACAGTGATATTAAACATGTTGGAATAATCTTTGGGAGATGCAGAGCTGATTCTGCACGAAACAGGAACAGGACATAGCAAATTTCGTGCGAAACAATTTGCTTCTTTTTCCGCACATTCATCTTTTTCGGAACGATGCCCCAACACATTATGGCCAATCTCATGGGCTATTGTAAAGCGGATACATCCAATAGGCATGGCTTCATTATAAAGGATGATTCTCTTATCTCCACGTACTATAGAAAAACCATATTCACTAACACAAAGCAGTACATGCTTAGGGTATCTATATAGGTAACACGCTTGGCTATATGTAAGTAATTTGCAGTTGGGTAAGAGTTCCTCAACAACTGCAAATACATTTGTTGGGATAGAAAAAGCAGATTTCTTTGCCAGTACTCTATATGCGGCATTGGTTGCCTTTTTATAGTCAGGGCTCAATCTTTAAACTCCTCCTTGAACATAACACGAGCAATGTCTAAAAGCTGTTTCCGATCTTCTGGGGACAGTTTTTTTGCATTTCTGCTTAAGATTGTAAAATTGTCATCTGGATCATCATTAACCGGTATCTCCTGATTATTTTCTCGACCTAGTAGATAATCGACAGAGACATGGAAAAAATCGGCTACTTTAGCAAGCTTATCTCCGGAGGGTGTAGTATCTCCCCAGCGGCGAATAGTCCCATTCCCAAAATCCATTTTCCTTTCTAAAGAAGCCAGCGTTTCTCCTTTAATGTCACACAGGTGTTTAATGCGATCCAATAGCGTCATTGCGAATCACCTCATAAAATAAAACATAAATATTCGCAGAAAAGCTATTGACAAATACGAAACACGATGCTATTATTCGCTTGTAAGCTAGTTTGGCAATTAGCTAAGAATAGAGGCGAATGGCAATCGGGGTATTTGCTACTCAAAGGGCTTTTCTTGCCTAGAGAATAGCATATAATCTAAGAATTGTCAACACCGAAAGCCCATAGGAGGTGAAAAAATGCTATTTTCAAAGATTCAGAAGTTATGTGCAGATAATAAAACTAATATATCAAAAGTTGAACGCGAATGTGGGCTGGCAAATGCAACCATTCGTCGATGGGAAAATGTTTCTCCAAATGTAGATAGTCTGACAAAGGTTGCAAATTACTTCAATGTATCCATTGACTATCTGCTTGACCGAGGCGTTTACAGTTTGTCTGTATCTGCGCAACAGTATGCCAAACAGTTCGATGAACTGCCAGAAGATAAGAAACAATTAGCTATGGCCTACATGGGTGTAGTGAAAGCGCAGTGAAGGGAGTACATATGAGCGATTTAATCAAGATTAACTATGATGACCCAGCCCGCCCCGCAGTTAGTGGTCGAGAACTTCATGAGTTTTTGGAGGTTCAGACCCCCTATAAGAAATGGTTCGACCGCATGGCTGAGTATGGGTTTAGTCTCAGAAACGACTACATAGAGGTTTTGGACAAAAATGTCCATAACTCCACTGGTGGCCGTCCAGCCACCGACCACGCCATCTCTATTGACATGGCGAAAGAAATCTGCATGCTCCAGCGAACGGAAAGAGGCAAGCAGGCTCGACAGTATTTCATCCAGCTTGAAAAGGCATGGAACAGTCCGGAGCAGATAATGGCCCGTGCGCTAAAGCTGGCCGACCGTGAGATTATGCAGCTACGGGCTGAAAATGAAGCCCAGCGTCAACTGATCCAAGACTTTGAGCCAGTGCGGCAATATGTAGATCAGATCTTGTCCTGCAATGAGGTAATCGCCACTAGCCAGATCGCCGCGGATTATGGCTTGAGTGCCCGGCGGTTAAACAAGATTCTTCATGAGGCAGGCTTGCAGTACAGCGTCAACGGCCAGTGGATCCTTTACCGCAAGCACATGGGGCAGGGCTACACCAAGTCCAAAACCATCAACATTATCCATTCGGACGGCCATCCCGGTACCCGCATGATGACCTATTGGACACAAAAGGGCCGGCTGCGCATCCATGAGATTTTGACAGCCAAGGGGATTCAGGCGGTTATGGATCAGATGAAATAGAGCTGGCCAAACAAGAAGAAAGGCGGCAAATTCAATATGAAACTGTTAGGCGTTGAGGAGGTAGGGGCGATTCTGGGTGTTAAGCATTCCAAGGCCTATGCCGTGATTCGCCAGCTGAATGATGAGCTTGTCAGCAGGGGATTCCTTGTGATCCGCGGCAAGGTCCCTGAGTCGTACCTAATGGAGCGGTTCTATTCAGAATGAACGGAGGGAAAGTTTATGGTCTACAAAATCAGGCGCGTCCACATAGACGAGTGGGGCAATATTGTCCAGCCCGCAAAACGTACAAGCACTTACATCACTCCAGTGCGGCTGAATGTGGGTGGATTGTATTTCCTCCAGAAAAACCGGCTGTATCGGGTGGAGCGAGAAATGTGAAAGGAGACATACCCATGAATGAAACTTATGTGAACCCTACGGCCTGCCATGACCCTGTTTCGTACCACAATCGGGTCATGCGCCGTCAGAAGCGGAGACTGGACCGGGCCAATCGATTTGTATTCTGCCTGTTCAGATTCTCCCTGGCGTTCTTCATCTGGGCGCTGTGTACCATAGTGCTGGTTGGAATGGCACACTGATTTCTTCGCCGTGGATACACAAGCAAAAATCCGCGCCAGGATTTACCGGTGGAACTTTCCTGGCAAAGCGGAGGTAATTCACCCAAAACACGGCAGTGTGGTAGTGCCAGCAGCGTCCAAGTTTTCAGCCATTCTCTGTGCAGCAGAGCGTTGGAAATGTGCGTGGGATTCCATTCTGGATGCACAGATTTTGAGATTAGATAGGAGGGAAAATCAACATGAGCGAAACGCTTGATAAAACCAGCATTCTGGAGATGTCCAGAGGTGCGATTCTGGAGCGGGTGGACTATGAGATGGGCAAGGTAATCAATAACATCCTTGACATCAACACCAAAGCTACCGGAAAGCGAAAGATTACCGTGACCCTTGAGCTGATCCCCAGCGCAGACCGCAGCAGCATCAACGTACAGACCACCGCAAAGTCCACCCTGGTGGCCACTGACCCCGTAACCACTAGTCTTTATATCACCAATCAGCCCGGCACCGGTGAGATGGTGGTAGCGGAGATGGTTCCACAGGTCCCCGGGCAGATGTCCATGGAGGGCGCCCAGCAGTCTGAGCCCAAGATCCTGAATTTTAAGCAGGCGTAATGAAAGGAGAAATGAACATGATCAAAGAAGCATTGAGCTATCTGGTAGGTCTGAAGGAAAACAAGACCTATGAGATCTACGGGGATACTTATTCCGACCATGATCTGGTCCGCATCAGACCTCATATCAATCGTCCCAATCAGATCAGCGTCACCGGCCTTGACAGCATCGTGAAGCTTATCAGCAAGGAGATCGACACAATGGAGGGTATGCTGCCCGTGTTTATCCGTGTGGAGGGTGCCAGAAAGGTATCTGTGTTTACCTCCTACGATGGTTGTCTGGCCCGCAACAGCCTTTATGAGGCCACCTGTGATGTGCCGGACTTCCGGGAGGGATTCCGAGAGGCGCAGAATGCCATCATTGAGCTGCGGTCCAAGTTTGCTCCCAGCGAGGATGTAGACTACCTGCTCACCCTGCTCTCCAGCATCAATAAGGAAAATGGCGTGACCACCATGGACAATGGCGTCAGCCAGCAGGTTGAAGCACGCACCGGTATTTCTCTGAAGCAGATGGTTACGGTCAAGCCTCGGGTGACTCTGTGCCCCTACCGGACGTTCCTTGAGGTTGCTCAGCCCTCTTCTGAGTTTATCCTCCGCCTGGATGAGGATGGCAATGTGGGTCTGTTTGAGGCTGACGGTGGTATGTGGCGCATGGATGCCAAGAGAAATGTGGCCGCCTACTTTGAGGAGAAGCTGTCCTCTCTGATTGAGACCGGAAAAGTGGTTGTGATGATGTGATGTCTATAAAAAATGCCGCCTTTGGTAGTCGCAATACCAAGGGCGGCGGGCATCAGTGCAAGCACTCATATTAACACTAACACCCTCATTATACGAGGGAAGAAAGGAATTTGTCAATGAAAACGAATGAATTGATGAACCAGCGTTTTGGCTATGCTACGTCAAAGCTGTCCGAAGCGATCGATAACGGCGATGCCTACGATACCATTTACTGGCGAGGCTATAAAGATGCAGTCTCAGCTATGCTGCATGACTGCGAGGAGGGTGCCAAATGAAAACTATGAAGTTGATGCAAATGAGCATCCGGAATTTTAAGGGCTGTGCTGCCCTGGATCTGGCCCTGTCCGGCCGCTCCGCATCCATCTATGGCGATAACGCCGCCGGCAAGACCACCGTATTCGATGCCCTGACCTGGTTACTGTTCGGCAAGGACAGCCGGGACCGGAAGGATTTTGAGATCAAGCCGCTGGATTCTGCTGGCAGTATCAAGGACCATGCAGCTGTTACCGGGGTGGAGGCCACCTTTGAGGTAAACGAGTGCGAGATCCGTCTGAAAAAGACCTTCTTTGAGCGATGGTCTACCAAGCGGGGCAGCGTCGACGCCACCTATGACGGCAACACCTCCGAGTACTATGTGGACGACGTGCCCGCGAAGAAATACGAATACGAGCGGCGTGTGAGTGAGATCGTGAGCGAGGATCTGTTCCGTGTGCTGACCAACTGCCTGTACTTCTGCGAAACCATGGGCTGGAAGGAGCGCCGGAAGATGTTGCTGGATGTCTGCGATATCCCGGACGACAAGGTGATTATGGTATCTTCCCCCGTCTTTGCGCCCCTGCTGCAGGCCCTTGGGAATCTATCCCTGGACGATTACCGCAAAAAGCTGATGGCCCAGCGCAAGGGCCTGAACGGCGCCAGAGACACGGTACCCGCCCGCATTGATGAGCAGAAAAAGACCGTGGAAGCGCTGTCCGGAATGGACTTTGCTGGGATCGAGGCACAGAAAGCGGAGAAGGCGGTCCACCTGGGCCAGCTGAAGGACGAGCTGATAAAAATGGAGCACGGCGCTCTGATGGACAGCAAGTGCAACGAGCGGGACAACCTGAAAAACCAGCTGCAGGCACTGGGTATTGACAACGACCGGCACCGGGCCAGCCAGATGGGCCCCATCATGGACGAGCGCCCGGCCATGCGCGCCAGATTGCAGGATGCACTACGGAAAAAGGAGTACGAGGAGGCCCAGGTCCAGATGGAGACTAAGGCCGTTGAGCGCATCAACGCCCGTATCGAGGAAATGCGCCAGCGCTGGATCAGCATTGATGCGGAGCAGTTCACCGGCGGCACATGCCCAACCTGTGGACAGGCACTCCCAGAGGCTGCCCTGAATGCCGCAATGGAGCGATTTGCACAGGACAAGGAGCGCCGCAAGGCCGATGCCGTATCAACGGCCAACCGGGAGAAAGAAACCTTGCAGACGGCCTCTGAGCGCCTTGCGCGCCATACAGAGGAGGTCAAAGCAGCCGAAGAGGCCGCAGCCACAGTGCAGGCCGAGCTGGAGGCATATATCCCCGCGGCACAGCCTGAGATCACCGACCTGCCCGGATACCAGGAAAAGGCTGACCAGCTGCGTGCCAGCATTGGAGCGCTGGAGTCTGTGATCGAGAAAATGAAGGGAGAGACGGCAGCCATTCAGGCGGAAATCAGCGGGAAGATCCGTATGCTCAGTGATGAGATTGCGGCTCTGGATGCTGAACTGGCCAAGAAGCCCCTGCTGACCTTTGCGCAGGAGAGGATCAGTGAGCTGCGTGAGGAGGCCAAACAGGCGGCAGAGAGCATTGAGACATTGGATCGCAGCTTGGCGCTGGTGGATGAGTTTACCCGCCACAAGTGCTCTTTTATCGAGGACGGTATCAACAGCCGTTTTAAGCTGGCCAAGTTCAAGCTGTTCAGTGAGCAGATCAACGGCGGTGTGTCTGACTGCTGCGAGGCGACCTATGACGGCGTGCCCTTCGACAGCCTCAACAACGGGATGCGCATCAACCTGGGTGTGGATGTGATCCGCACGATTTCGGAGTATTACGGGCTGCGGGTGCCGCTGTTTGTAGATAATGCGGAGAGTGTTGTGGATTTGGTCAATGCGGAGACCCAGGTGATCCGCCTGGTGGTCTCCGGAAAAGATAAGGAGCTGAGAATCGAATATGAAAATTAAAGACAGAGCAAAGCCGAAGATTCCCCCTGTGGAGCCCGGCGTCTATATCGGAATCTGCGTGGGTGTCATCGACTGTGGAGAGCAGTACAGTGAGAAGTTTAAGACCTACCACAACGAAGTGCAGTTTGTGTGGGAGCTTTCTGGCGAGACCGTTGAGGTGGACGGGGAACAGAAGCCCCGACAGCTGAGTCGCAGCTTTAACATCGCCTCATCGAAGAAGAGTAGCCTCCAGGGATTCCTCAGCAGTTGGAACGGAATCCAGTATACCGATGAACAGTTCGGAGATATCGAACTGTTCGACCAGCTGGGCAAGGTGTGCCAACTCAATGTGGTGCTTAACGATACCGGCGAGTATGCCAACGTTGGCGGTGTGATGCCTCTGCCCAAGGGCATGTCGGCTCCCACTACTGATACTGCCATGGTCAAGTGGGACATGGATGCCTGGGACGATACCGCCTTTGAGTCGCTCCCTGAGTGGGTACAGGAGAAAATTAAGAAGTCTACCCAGTATCAGAAGGAGCACACGCCCACCACTTCTGTGGACTTTGGTCAGAATCAGACCGGTGCCCAGCCCCAGCAGGCTCCGGCGGCAGGGGGGTGTCCTATTTGACTTTTACACCATTGGCGTCGTCCTCCCACGGCAATGCCTATCTATTGGATGACGGGACCACCCGGCTGTTGATCGAGTGCGGCCCAACATACAAGCATCTGCAAAAACTGACAGGATATACAGCCGCCCAGTTACATGGCTGCCTGATATCCCACGAACACAAAGACCACGCCGGATGCTATAAGCAGCTGCTGAAAAACGGGGTCCCAGTGTATGCAAGCAAAGGGACAGCGGAGTCGCTGGAGTGTGACATTATGGAGGAGCTGGAGCCCTGGGAGATGGAACGGATTGGGACCTTTGATGTACTGCCGTTCCCGGTTTTCCATGATGCAAAGGAGCCCATGGGCTTTTTGATCCGCAGCCAGTGTGATGGGGAGAAGCTGGTTTTTGCCACCGATACTGTCAACCTGGCGTATCAGTTCCCGGGGGTCAATCTGGTGGCCATCGAATGCAATTACGCCGATGATATTCTTGACCGCGTGCAGAAGATGCCGGAGAAGGTGCGGTACCGTATCAGGAATGCCCACATGTCGATCATCCGCTGCTGTACATGGCTGGAGAAGCTGGATAAGTCCAACGTCCGGGAGATCTATCTGATGCACCTGTCGGACGCCTGCTCCAACGAGTGGATGTTCCGGCGGATGGTGCAGGATGTGGTCGGCCCGTATATCCATGTGACGATCTGCCCCAAAGAAAGAGAGGGACTCTAATTGCTCAACAAGATATTCGTTATGGGCCGGCTGACCCGTGATCCGGAGCTCAGGCACACCCAGTCAGGCACCGCGGTGGCCGCCTTCACACTGGCTGTTGACCGTGATTTCAAGGACAAGACCACCGGCGAAAAAGTGACCGATTTTATTGACTGTGTGGCCTGGCGCAATACTGGCGAATTTGTGAGCAAGTACTTTTCCAGGGGCCGTATGGCCGTGGTAGAGGGCCGGCTGCAGCTCCGAGACTGGACAGACCAGAACGGCAATAAGCGCCGCTCTGCCGAGGTTATCGTGGACCAGGTCTACTTTGGTGACTCCAAACGAGACAGCGGTGGAGGCAGCTATGGGGCAGCCCCAGCCAGTGCGCCTGCTGGCAGCTATGGTACGGCTCCGGCTGAGTTCACGGAGCTGACTGATGACGACGGTGAACTGCCGTTCTGATGGATCAATGACTGGTGGGGCTGGGCGGCGGCCTGGCCCCACATCGAAAGAGGGTGATTGGATGGCAGGACGTCCACCAAAAGAGGGAATAGAGTTTTCGGGCTGGTCAGTTGGGGTCTTTGATGACCCTAAGATTGACCGGCTGATGTATGACGCAGGCATAGAGGGCTTTATGGTCTATTTCTATCTGTGCCAAAAGGCCTTTGCGCTGCACGGATATTACTTGCCATGGGACGAAAGTGATGCACCGATCGTAGCGCGGAGAATCGGCAGCGGGCTGGACGCAAAAACTGTCACGAAGATCATCAACCTGTGTTTTGAGATTGATCTGTTTAACAGGGATGTATTTGAGAAATACGGGGTGCTGACCAGCCGGGGCATTCAAAGAAGCTTTGTGCCCGCCATGGCGAAAAGAAGAAATAAGTCCGTTATTGCGGACTATTGGGTACTCTCTGAAGCGGACAGCAGTGGGGCTCAGCCAGCTCCTCGCAAATGAATTTGCAAGCCGCAAATACACTCTATTCGGTAATTTGCAAGCTACAAATACACTCTGTATGGCAATTTGCAGGGTCAATAATACACATAGGGATAGGATAGGTATAGGGATAGGATAGTACTCTATAACCTATACTCTTCTACTACTGTTGATGGTGCTGTTGCCTAATTTAGGAAACTTATCCTAAAACTAGAGAGACAGCGGTTTACGGCAACAGCAACAGCAGCAACAAAAAATGAGGTGTAACGTGAAAAAAGATGATGTGGACAGGCTGTTTGATCTGCTGGAGATTTATTTCCCAGGAGATGCCCGTCTGAGGGATAAGGTATTGAAGAATGCATGGCTGTTGGTTCTCAAACCATTTGAGCCTGAGGATGTCAAGCAGGCCATCGCATCCCATCTGCGCGAATGCAGGTTCTTCCCACGAGTACAGGAGGTGGCGTTGAAGTGCCATCTGCCCGCCGCGGCGCCGGCGGATGATGTGGAGTTCCAGCTGGACAAGTGGGACAAGCTCCATCTGGACCATCTCAAAGCGTACCGGGAAGCAATCAGCGCAGCCTTACAGGAGCGTGGCCTCCCGCCTATGCCGAACAAAGGGTGCGGCGAGTGGAACCAGATGATCGAGGCCGCTGGGATTGATGTGATGGAGATCATCGAGGAGACATGGCAAACCGTGCGCAGCCAGGCATTGGTAGCGTGTCAACAGGGGGCGTAACTGATGGGGCGTGCAGTAACCCGGGTCAGAGGCCAGGCCCAGAAGAACATCGTGCGGATGATCGAAGGGCTGAGCGGCAAATATTCCGGCTGGGCTATCTGGCAGGATTTTATCATTATGTCGGCCATCAGTATCGCAAATACAGTGGGCGGCGCATACAGAGACAGCCGGGAGGCGGAGTTTCTGGCCCGGGCAAAGAAATACTCTAAGACGGAGATGGAGGTCTTTGCTCAAATGCTGGGCGAAGTCGTGGCGGCGATGGACGCAAACCCGGATCAGGACTTCCTGGGTGATCTGTTTATGAGCCTGGGGCTGGGGGATGAGTGGAAGGGACAATTCTTCACCCCATACTCTGTATGCCGGTGTATGGCTGAGTTGCAGTCAACCACGGCCCTGGTTCAGGACATGAAAAGCAATGGCTGGGCATCTGTCAATGATCCGGCGTGCGGAGCCGGGGCCCTGCTGGTGGCCTTCGCCAATGTGTGCCGGGACAGTGGAATCAACTATCAGACCTCTGTGCTCTTTGTGGCACAGGATTTGGACTACCTGGCGGGCATGATGTGCTACATACAGATGAGCCTGCTGGGGTGCGCGGGGTATGTGGTGATCGGTGATACACTGGCACACCCCGGCACCTGCGTGGATGACCGGGGACTGATCCCAACGCCGAGGTCAAATATCTGGATCACCCCTATGTACAACAGAGATATTTGGGCTGTGCGGCAACTGGCAGCCAAGTGGCAGAAAGGATTTAGAACATGAACGAAAAAATGAAGGTATACATAGCTGGCAAGATAAGCGGGGACCACGACTACTATGCCAAATTTAAGGCAGCACAAGAGGATTTAGAAGATCAGGGGTTCACAGTCATTAACCCAGCGGAGCTCCCAGAAGGAATGTGCCAAGCAGATTATATGAGAATCTGTTTTGCTATGATAGAAAGTGCGGATGTTGTGGCATTTTTGCCCGACTATGAGGAGAGCAAAGGGGCTCAACTTGAATGGGCCTGGTGTCAGTACGTTGGGAAACAGACGATGTATTTAAGTCAGATGAACTTTTACCGCCCAAACTGTGCGGACTTCGTGGACAAGGACGGAGCCTGTACAGATTGGGAAGGCAGAGAGGAGACCACCAATGGCAATCTGTAAGATCTGCGGCCAGCCAGTGACCACTGGCGTGGTGGTACACCAGGAGTGCTTGCCCCGGTGGATTCCCGCCAGCGAGCCCCCGAAGGATAAAGACGAAACGGTCTTTGTAATCGTGAGCGGGCACTTTGCTAACATCCATTTTGAAGACGCACTGGAGTTTGCCTACTACAACGATGTGGATGGGTGGGTTCTGGAGCATTACCCGGATTGGGACTGCCCAGGTGTTCGTTATTGGATGCCGACCGATTTTTTGCCAGATCCGCCTAAGGAGGTGCGCTGATGGAAAAATTGGTTAAGCAGCTCCGACGCCTGTCAATCGAGCGCCGCCCGGAGGCCTGTCTCGGCTGTGGCTTTGAGCATGGATGCAGTGTGCATGGGTGCGCTGTGATCAAGAAGGCGACTGAGACCATCGCTGAGTTGCAAGAGAAGCTGACCCGGTATGAGCAGGCAGAGAAGGAGGGGCAGCTGGCAATCTGCCCGGAAAAGCTGTATGAGCTGATGTTTGATGAATGTTCGCCTGAAGGATCGTACATCAGCGAGTACAACACAGACGGTCTGTTCATTGCTTTTGCTGGCGACTATATTTCTACGGATGAAATCGGGCGAGATGTATTTCTTACCCGTGAAGCCGCCGAAGCCGCACTGGAAGAAAGAAAGCGCCAGAACTGAACGGAGGAAAAAGAAATGGATATGACTAATTTTTCGCAGGAGGTCCACAAGAACGCTGTGGAGCACGGCTGGTGGGATGAGGAGCGGAGCTTTGGGGAAATCATCGCCCTGTGCCATTCGGAGCTGTCGGAGGCCCTGGAGGAGCTCCGGGCTGGCCGTCCTATGGTGTGGCAGCATTGCCAAAACTGCGACGAACCTTGTATGCGTGATGGATGTGGTGACTGGAACAATGGTATGTGCGAGATCGATGCACTGGGCAGAAAGCCGGAGGGGATCGCCGTGGAGCTGGCCGACTGCATCATCCGCATCCTGGATTGGTTCGGCAAGGAGAAATTGGACACTGGTGCGCTGATCTTGCAGGCCAGGACGACCATCATGTGCGACGTTCCTTGCCTTGTCCACGCTGCATCCCTGGGAGACTGCATCGCCCGGTGGCACCTGCTCCTCTCCCTGGCATACTCCTGCTGGTGCCGAGCGGCCGGATTCCATGCCGCAGCCCTGCGGATGGCCCGATGCGTGGCGGAGATCATGGAGTGGGCCGAGATGGAGGGCCTGGACCTGGAGAGCATCCTGGACATCAAGCACGCCTACAATAAGACCCGCCCCTATCGGCATGGAGGGAAAGCACTGTGAGCCTGTTTGTGGAGAAGTACTTCACCGCCCAAGCTCTGGAGAAGAAATATCGGGAGGCGCCCCGTGCTGGGTGGGTCAAGCCTGGGAGCCGCACCAGTGGAAACCAGACCATTATGGTCCAGCGCACTGAGGTAGTCCAGGTGGCCATGGACCTGGCCAGCGGTATTTACAAGAATTTCGTGCGGCTGTATGAGACGATGAACTTGCAGGGCTATATGTCCCAGCTGGCGGAGGATGAACCGGACGCCGTTGTGTGCAATCGATGCCACAACCACTTCCTGCCAGGATGGATGGACGGGAAATGCCCGTATTGTGAAGCAGAAGCAGCGGCCCGGCGAATGGTAGACGAAATGCTGGGAGGTGACGGAGAATGAGCAGAGCACAAATCAGCCTTTTGGATGAAATCATCGTGGACAATTTTGCGGGCGGTGGCGGCGCATCGACTGGAATTGAGCTGGCATCTGGCCGCCCAGTTGATATAGCCATAAATCACAGCCCAGCCGCAATCCTGATGCACCGGACAAACCATCCACACACATTACATCTGCAAGCGTCTGTCTGGGACGTTGATCCGGTGGAGGTCTGCCGGGGCCGTCCGGTAGGGCTCGCATGGTTTTCCCCAGACTGCAAGCATTTTAGCAAAGCCAAGGGTGCAGCACTGGTCGATCGGAATATCCGAGGCTTGGCATGGATCGTGCTGCGCTGGGCTGGAACAGTCCGCCCACGAGTGATTATGCTGGAAAACGTGGAGGAGTTCCAGACGTGGGGGCCTGTGCGCCGGGGGCGCCCGGTCAAGTCCAAGACTGGCCAGACATTCCGGAAATGGCTAAAGCAGCTGGAGGCACTGGGCTATAAGGTAGAACACCGAGAACTGGTCGCCGCTGACTACGGAGCGCCAACCACGCGGCGGCGTTTCGTGTTGGTGGCAAGATGTGACGGAAAGCCCATCGTCTGGCCTGAGCGCACCCACGGCCCCAGAGACTGCGAGGAGGTCAAGGCCGGGAAGCTGCTTCCCTGGCGCTCTGCGGCGGAAATCGTTGATTGGAGCGTTCCGGGATATTCCATTTTTGATTCCCGGGCAGAAATCAAAGCAAAATACGGAGTCAATGCTGTTCGCCCTCTGGCAGACAACACCCTCCGCCGGGTGATCCGAGGAGTGGACAAGTTTACCATCAAGAGCGGCAAGCCGTTTCTGGTTCCAACGGGGTACGGAGAACGCAAGGGGCAGAAGCCCCGCGTGAACGACATCGAAGAACCATTAACCACCGTGGTTTCTACGGTGAAGCAAACCCTGTGTCAGCCCGTCATGACCCCGTTTGCCACAGAGTGTAACCATAGTGGGGATGGACATACAAGGCCGATCACAGAGCCTGTCAACACTCTGACCCGGAAATATACCGGAGGAGTTGCTGCTGCCTCCCTAATCCAGTACCACACGGAGCAGACCGAGAACGCCAGAGTTTCCGGCCTGTCTGATCCTATCAACACCGTGGACGCATCCAACCGGTACGGGCTGACCTCTGCCAATCTGGTGGAGTATTACGGGAATGGGAGCCCGCTGAACATCCGGGATCCGATGCACACCGCAACCAGCCGCGATAGAGAGGGCCTTGTGGCCGCCCACATCGAAAAATACTTTGATGGCGGATATAACGGGTGTGGCAATGCGGCAGACGAGCCGATGACCACGATTACTGCACTCCCCCGTCCCGCCCTCTGTGCCACCCATATCGCAGAGTTCAAGGGGCGTGACATTGGGCAGGACGTACACCGGCCCCTGCGGACTATCACCGCATCAGCTGGTGAATTTGGGGCCTGTCAGACGGTGCTCCGTCAGGATCTGGGACACTGGCCGAAAATTAGAGATCTGCTGAACCGGTTCTGCGGCTACCATCTGGCAGAGGATGAAATTATCCTGCTGGTCATTGATGGTGTTCCGTATTTTATCGCAGACATTACCCTGCGGATGCTGATGCCGAGAGAGCTTTATAACGCTATGGGATTCCCTCCTGATTACATTATCGACCGGGACTATACTGGCACAGTGTACGGGAAAACCAAGCAGGTGGCCCGATGCGGAAATGCTGTGTGCCCGCCTATGGCGACGGCTGTGGTACAGGCAAATCTCCCGGAATGGTGCAGCCAGACGATTACCACCATGACAGAGCTGGAAAATGCGGTGGCGGTATAGTGGCATTATGTCAGGGCATATGCACGACAAATATAGATGCAGGAATGGAGAGTGTAGTATGAGTAGCATTGTGATGAGTGAGAAAATGGCTTTCGCAGATGAGCTTATCCGAGAAAATGCCAGGTTGACTGTCCAGCATGAGGCGGATCTGTTAGTGATCGATACCATGCAGGAACGCATTCAGAGCCTTGGGCAATCTGAAAAAGAGATTGTGGAGATGGCTGCTGAATACAACAAACTCAAGGACGAGACTTGTCTCATGAAGGCGGATCTGGATATTACAAAGGCCAAGTTGACAAAAGCTATTTTGGACCTGAGCTTTGTTATGGCAGGCGGTGACCCCTGCCAGGTATGCGCTAAAACCTGTATGATGGGAGAGGGTAACTGTGAGCCAGTTTGGCGTACAGGGGAGGCCGGCCAATGACCTTGAAGGAATTGTCTCAGCTTTACTATCTAAACCAGGAAATCGCAATGGACAAGCGGCGCCTTTTAGAACTTGAGGAACAGGCTGTGTCCTGCTCTCAGGACTACACTGGTATGCCGCATGGTACTGGGGTATCTGATAAAGTTGGTCGTTATGCGGCAGATATCGTGGATCTCCAGGGCATTATAGAAGCCAAGCACAAGCAATGCCTTTATGAGCGGAGTCGTCTGGAACGCTACATATCCGACATTGAGGACAGTCTGATCCGACAGATCTTCACACTCCGTTTTGTAGATGGGATGTCGTGGAGACAGGTGGCGGATAGTATGGGTGGACGCAATACCCCGGATGGCGTGCGCATGACCTGTGAACGGTATATTAGAAAAAAATAAAGTTGTTCGTTTTGTTCGCTGGTCATGTGATATACTGTAAATACAAAATAGCGCCTGCGGGAAACCGGGGTGCTATTTTTATGCCTGAATAAGGGGGGTGAATACCTTGACGCCAAAGCAACAGAAGTTTTGTGATGAATACCTGGTCAGCGGCAACGCCACAGATGCAGCCATCAAAGCAGGGTATTCGCCCAAAACAGCCTACGCCATTGGAAGTGAAAACCTGAGTAAACCTGAGCTGAAAGCCTACATTAAGACCCGACTGGATGAGATCAGATCTGCAAAAATTGCGGATACTGAAGAGGTGCTGGCCTATCTTACCGCCGTAATGCGAGGCGAACACACGGAAGAGGTACCTGTTCTTTGTGGAGACGGATGCCAAGAGCTGACCGAAAAGGCGGTTGGAGCAAAAGATAGGCTGAAAGCAGCTGAGTTGATCGGCAAACGATATGGCCTGTTCACCGATAAGGTGGATGTGGGTGGTGCGGTGCCGGTGGTGATCATGGGAGATGATCAGCTTGAGGATTGATCCCAAAGCCAAGGTGATTCGGCTGCCAGAAGTTGTTGGCAGAGGATATGGTACATATTGGAATTTCAAAGGGCGCTATCGGGTGTGCAAGGGTTCCCGTGCTTCAAAGAAATCCAAAACAACGGCCCTGAACATCATCAAGCGGATGATGCAGTACCCACAAGCGAATACCCTTGTCATCCGAAAGGTATTCAGAACGCTGAAAGACTCTTGCTTTACAGAACTGAAATGGGCAATCAATCGACTTGGGGTACAGGAGCAGTGGGAAGTGAAGGAAAGCCCTCTGGAGATGACATACAGGCCAACCGGCCAGAAGATCTATTTTCGTGGCCTGGATGACCCGCTAAAGGTTACCTCCATAACAGTTGAAATCGGATATCTATGTTGGGCGTGGATTGAAGAAGCCTACGAGATTCTGAATGAAGCTGATTTTGATATGCTGGACGAGTCCATCCGAGGTGCAATTCCAGAGGGGACAGGGCTTTTTAAACAAATCACCCTGACATTTAACCCATGGAATGAGCGGCATTGGATCCGGAAGCGGTTCTTCGGTGAAGTCACGGGAAGAGATGCACAGGGGAACCCGACATACAAATTCTATGATAGCTGGCTCAGCCCAGATGGACAGATCTACGCTACAACCACCAACTACCTGTGTAATGAGTGGCTGGATGAAGCTGATCTGAAGGTTTTTGAGACTATGAAACAAAACAACCCACGCCGCTACAAAGTGGCTGGCCTTGGGGGCTGGGGTATTGTGGATGGCCTGATTTATGAGAACTGGCGGGAGGAATCATTTGATGTACAGCAGATCAGCGCTAAGGCTGGTGTAAAGTCCGCCTTTGGCTTGGATTTTGGCTATACAAATGACCCAACGGCCCTGTTTTGCGGATTGGTGAGCGTGACAGAAAAGACAATATGGGTCTTTGACGAACTATATGAAAAAGCTCTGACGAACCAGGCTATCCGTGATCGGATCACAGCGATGGGGTACGCAAAAGAGCGAATCCGGGCTGACTGTGCAGAGCCGAAGTCCATTGATGAATTACGAGAGGCTGGCTTATACCGTGTTCGTCCCGCTCGAAAAGGGAAAGACAGTATCAATAACGGAATTCAGTACATTCAGGACTATTTGATCGTCATCCACCCTCGATGCGTGAATTTCATCACAGAGATATCCAATTATACATGGGCGGAGGATAAGTTTGGAACCAAGATCAACTGTCCAATTGATGCATTCAACCATTTGATGGATGCTATGCGCTATGCACTGGAAGATATGTTAGTCGGGCCTGCTTATTCTTTTGATTGAGGACGGTGATTGAATGCTATTTCTGAATACTGAAACTGCCCGAATCAATCGCCTGATTGAGGATGGCGCAGGCCGCGGCCTTACAGAACTTGAATTCTTTGGTCGGGAAATTGCGGCGTGGAAAGGGTCTCCGGAACGAACCGCTCAGATAATGGGTGATCGGTACTACTCTGGTAAACACGATATTCTGGATCGAAAGCGTACCGCTATCGGGCCAAATGGTAAGTTGCAGGTCGTGGAGAATCTGCCCAACAACAAGGTGCTGGATAACCAGTATGCAAAGATGGTGGACCAGAAAACCAACTACTTGCTGGGTAAGGCGATCACTTTTGATTGTGAGAATGAAAACTATTTGTCCCTGCTGAAGAAGCGGTTTACCGCCTCATTCCAAAGGACGCTAAAATATCTGGGGGAAGATGCCTTAAACGGCGGCCTGTGCTGGCTGTTCGTCTACTATGATGAGAAAGGCGCTCTTGCTTTTCGGAGGTTCCCGGCCTATCAGGTTTTGCCGTTTTGGGCGGACGATGACCACACAAAGCTGGACGCCGCTGCCCGGCTCTATCTCCAGGAGGTGTGGGATGGAACCACTAAGAAGATGGTCGAGCGGGTGGAGCTCTTTAAGCCAGATGGCATATATCGCTATATTTTGGCCGGTTCCACCTTAACGCCGGATACAGAACTTGGGATCTATTCTCCTTATGTGACGGTTCAAGGTGAACATGGCCCAGAAGAACGCGCCTGGGATCGGTTTCCCCTGATTCCATTCAAGTACAGCAAGAAGGAAATCCCGCTGATCACGCGAGTGAAGTCCCTTCAGGATGGGATCAACACCATTCTCTCAGACTTCCAGAATGGGATGGAGCAGACCCCGCAAAACACAATTCTAATCCTGAAAAACTATGACGGAGAGAATCTGGGAGAGTTCCGGCACAACTTGACCACCTATTCGGCGGTAAAGGTTCGAGACGACGGTGGGGTAGAGACGCTGACTGTGGAGGTCAACGCTGAAAACTACAAGTCCATTTTGGATCTGCTGAAAAAGGCTTTAATTGAGAATGCACGGGGCTTCGATGCAAAGGATGACCGAATGGGTGGAAGTCCCAACCAGATGAACATCCAATCCATGTATTCTGACATTGACCTGGATGCGAATGGCATGGAGACGGAATTCCAGGCCGCCTTTGAGCAGCTGCTCTGGTTTGTCAATCAGGACATGATTACCAAAGGGGAAGGGAACTTTGAGGATGAAACTGTTACTGTGATTTTCAACCGCGATATGATTTTTAACGAATCAGAGGCGATTGAAAACTGCTCCAAATCAGTTGGAATCCTATCGGATGAGACCATTGTTGGTCAGCACCCGTGGACAGCCAATGTAGAAAAAGAGCTGAATCGGCTGCGCAAGGAGAAAGATGAGGCCGCAGCGGACTACAACAATGTATTTGGAAATCAGACCGAAAATCAATCCGGTGAAGGTGGGGCTGAATAGGCCCTGTTTTCATACGCTGGGGGTAATAACGGGGCTGACTGGGAGCCCTCCTGCCCGGTCAAGGGTGCAATTCCCTTTCCCCAGCACCCAAAGGAAAGGCGGACTCATCCATGGACAATCGGGAATATTGGCGTGGGCGGTTCGCCATTCTGGAGGATGCGGCTCATAAACAGAGTGACCAGTACCTCCGAAGCCTGGACGGGATGTATCAGGAAGCCGCTCTCTCTGTCAAAAAGGAAATCGAGGCATGGTATGGTCGGTTTGCAAGGAACAACCAAATCACCCTGGCCGAGGCCCGTAAGATACTGACAGCTGGACAGTTGGATGAGTTCAAATGGACGGTGGATCAGTATGTGAAGGCTGCTGAACAGGCGAACCTGTCCCCGGAGTGGGTGAGGAAGCTGGAGAACGCCTCTGCCCGGTACCACGTCAGTCGACTGGAAGCGGTGCAGATGCAAATCCAGCATCAGATTGAGCGGCTATACGGCAATCAGGTGGATGGTATTGACCATCTCCTAAGACAGCTGGTTTCGGATGGTTATACCCACGGGGCCTTCGAGGTTCAAAAGGGAATTGGTTTCGGGTGGGATTTCACCACCCTGGATCAAAGGCAGCTGGACACCCTGCTCTCCAAGCCGTGGACAACCGACAACCGAACCTTCCGGGATCGGTGCTGGACGAACAAGGCAGCTCTGGTGGATGGGGTCCATAAGGATCTGATCCATGGGATGCTCCGGGGGGATGCTCCGGCCAAAACCATCACAGCCATCCGACGGCGGTTTGGCGTGTCCCGCTATCAGGCGGGGCGGCTGGTTCATACGGAAACCACATACTTCAACGCTGTGTCCAAACAGCAGATGTACCGGGATCTGGGGGTGGAAGAGGTGGAGGTGGTGGAGACACTGGACTCCCGAACCTGCGCCATTTGTCAGCCACTGGACGGCGTGGTAATTCCACTGCTCCAGTATGAGCCGGGAGTGACCGTGCCACCCTTTCACCCAAACTGTCGTGGCACGACCTGCCCCCACTATGACGATATGGGAGGGGAGAGAGCCGCCCGGAATGTGGATGGGGAAGTGTACTATGTGCCAGCTGATATGAAGTATGAGGATTGGAAGAAGGCTTTTGTGGAGGATGGGCCTAAAGATGGTTTGACGCTTGCCGCAGCGGGTGCTATAATGAACGTAAAGCAGGAATTGGAACCCCTTAAAGCTGAAATGTTTCCAGAATATCTTACTGACAAGAAGGAACGGAAGAACACCCAAGCCCTGATTGATTATGTGAATGGGTGTGAAAGTGCCGATCCTGATGTGGTTGCCCTTTATTCTAAAATGGGGGCCATGGAGAATATCAGGGCAAATGGGATTCCTATGAAAGTTTCCCATGGGAAAAATCATGCAGTCAATTATCGCTATTACACACGGAATGATCATCTTACGGAAACTGAACTAATCATCCCAAAATTGTCTGGTAATGATCTTACTGGGCAAGTGGTCACCACCTTGCATGAAGAAATGCACCTAATGGATATGTTCAACCGGGTAGACCCAGCCAAGTATTGTGATTGGTTCAGCTCCAGCCATGCCAAGCTGACTTCTTTTTTTCAAAAGACCAGCACTGACATTGCAGATGATATTGATTCCTTGTTTGAAGCCTTCGACAAGGAATGTGGGCGTATTGCGACGGAAGTAAATGCAGAATTAAGATCCGCTACTTCTGCACTCGCAGATCAATACTACGCAAAAGCTATATCCTATTCTGATTATAAGAAAACCTTCAATAAACTGAAGCACGAAGCAAGTGAACGGATTGATTACCAATGCAGGAATGCTATGGGCGGCGGCATAAGTTCTCTTGAAGATATTTATGATGCCCTTTCCGGTGGCTCGGCCCGTGATGCTGGTCTTGTCCGATATGGACACGGCTCAAAGTATTACCAGGATGTGGGAAGCCGGGCTGAGGAAACCCTTGCCAACTATGGTGCCCTATCGATTGTCCGCCCTGATTTGGTGGAAATGCTTCGGAAAGATAAACCGGAGTTGGTAGAAGCATTGGAAGAAGTCATTCAAGATATGTTAAAGAAAGCGGGTGGTTAGTATGACACAGCAAGAAAAGCTGATAAAAGTGCATATGCTGTTGGCTGAAGTTTCTGATGTACTGGTTGACCGCTTTTTTGATGTGAACAGTGAAGAACTTCTGGATGAAAAAATTGAAGTTCTTACTGCCCTAAAGGACGGAAAAGCACCTGACCAAATCCCAAAGTATTATTCCATTCTTGAAAACTTCAGTCTGGATCAGCATTGGGACTGATCCCTAATATTGATGATCTAACCACCCCAGCTTTTTGGCTGGAGGTGGTTTTTTCATACCTATTTACTGCAAAAAAATTGAACGGAGGTATTCGTTATGACAAAAGAAAGTCTGATGGCAATGGGCCTGACTGAGGAGCAGGCGAACAAGGTGATCAGCGAGCTGGACAACTCTTTTGTTCCCAAGCCCCGCTTTGATGAGGTATCCACTGAGCTCCAGACAGCCAAGACCACAATCAAGGAGCGGGACACCCAGCTGGAAACGCTCCAGAAGTCCGCAGGGGACAATCAGGCCCTGAAGGAACAGATCACCCAGCTCCAGGCGGATAACGCCAGCCAGAAGAAGGAACATGAGGCCGAGATGAGGAATATCAAGATTGGAAACGCCGTTGACTCTGCCCTGAAGGATGCCAAGGCCATTAACCCCGCTGCCGTGAAACCATTCCTGACTTCCTTTTTGGAGAAGGCGGAGTTGCGCGATGATGGCGCTGTTCCCGGGCTGGTCGATGAGATTGGAAAGCTGGTGAAGGGGGAGGACACCGGTTTTCTGTTCAAGGCTTGTGACACCACCCCCACTGTTTCCGGCACATCCCCCGCTGGAAGTGTAACCACTACCCCGGATGCGAAAACCACGGGCTATGAAACCCGCCTGGCCGATGCTCGAAAAGCTGGAAATTCTGCCCTGGCTGTGGCAATCAAGAGAGAGGCCGCTGCGGATGGCGTCCAGCTTTATTAACCTACTATTTGAAAGAGAAAGGATGTTTTAACTATGGCAAATGTAACCGGAACCGGCACCACGTTCAATCTCCCCAACTTCGCCGGAGATCTGTTCACTACGTCCCCCACACAGACCCCCTTCCTCAGCATGATTGGTGGCCTGTCGGGTGGTATGAAAACCGAAAATGATGAATTTCCCACCGGTCAGCTCTATGAGTTCCCGGAGGCGGCGCAGCCCGCAATTACGGAGGATGCCTCTGAGACCGCTCCTGCTGCCACCGCACTGGCCCGTGATCAGAAAACCAATGTGACCCAGATCTTCCACGAGTCCATCACCATCACCTACGCAAAGATGGCCAACCGTGGCAAGTTGTCCGGTCTAAACACCGCCGGACAGGCTGCGAACCCCACCTCTGAGCTGGATTGGCAGGTGGCCCAGCGGCTGAAAAAGATTGCCCGGGATGTGGAATTTACCTTCCTGAACGGTACGTTCAACAAGGCGTCTGCCTCCAATGAGGCCAATAAGACCCGGGGCATGTTCGAGCTGTGCAGCACAGGAACTCACATTGCCGCTGGGGAGGGCGCCATTTCCATCGACCTTCTGAAGCAGCTCTACAAGGCTATGGCGGATGCCGGGGCACTGTTCGGCAACATGGTGCTGTTCTGCGGCTCTGAGCAGAAGCAGCGGATCACCGCTCTGTATGAGAAGCAGCTGGGCTACAACACCCCCGCCACCCGCAATCTGGGCGGCATGAACATCACGGAACTGGAGACCGATTTCTTCAAAATGGGCGTAGCCTACAATCCCTTTGTACCCAATGACCGGATTCTGATTGCGGATGTCTCTGTCTGCGCCCCTGTGTTCCAGGATGTCCCCGGAAAGGGCACGCTCTTCCTGGAGGATTTGGCCAAGACCGGTGCCGCAGAGAAAAAGCAGATCTATGGCGAGATCGGTCTGGATCATGGCCCTGCGTTCCTCCATGGGGCCATTACGGGGCTGAAAACGGGGGAATGACACCCTCTGCTGATTCCGCTGTGATTGGCAGAGGGAAAATCGGAACAGCAAAAGTCGGAAGAAAGTGAGGAAAACACATGGCATACACACCAACTGAATGGCATGACGGTGATGTGATCACCGCCGAAAAGCTGAACAAGCTGGAGAAGGCGGTACAGAATGAGCAGGTAGGGCCGAAGGGTGAACCTGGCACACCTGGCCAGAAGGGGGAACCTGGCCAGAAGGGAGATCCCGGCGCAGCGGGGAAGGGCGTGAAGTCCATTGCTCTGACCACGGACTCCTCTGGAAAGGTGACTGGCGGAACCGTCACCTTTACGGACAGCAGTTCGGCACCCATTACCGTGACAACGGCAGGGGGATAAGAGAAAGGCGGTGATCCTGTTGCGGGAAAAGGTAGTTGCTTTTCTTGAGGCCCTTGGCGTAACGGGGGCCGCTGATGATCCACTGGTTGATTTTGTGATCAGCAATGTGGAGTACAAGGTTCTGAATGAAACGAATACAGATCTTCCTATGCCAGATGGGGTGGGCAATGTGGCCGTTGATATGGCCGTTGGCGAATATCTAAAGGTCAAAAAGGCGTCTGGTCAGCTGGACGGGTTTGATTTAGAGGTGGCGGTGAAACAGCTCCAGGAAGGTGACACCAATATCCAGTATGCCATTGGGGCAGGAAGTACGACCCCAGAACAGCGGCTGGATACCCTGATTGAAACATTGATTGGGAGAAAGCAGGAATTGTACCGTTTTCGGAGGCTGGTTTGGTGATGCCAAGTCCACTGGAACGGCTGTGGAGGGATCGGTGTACTATCTACCAGAAGATCAAAGTCACCGATCCAGACACAAAGCTGACTGATTTTAAAGAGATCGCCACTCTTCAGGATCAGCCCTGTAAACTGTCCTTTGAGACACTGGCCGCAGCGGGCGGGGATTCAGTGGCTGCCATTGCCCAATCCGTGAAGCTGTTTCTATCCCCGGATGTGATGATCCCGCCCGGCTGTAAAATTGTGGTGCAGCGATTCAATCAGCCAGAACGGGAGTTCATCTACGCCCAAAGCGGCGAGGCCGGCGTGTTCAGCGGCCACCAGGAGATCCCGCTAAAGCCGTTTAGGGGGTATGCCTAATGGCCAAGTGGGGAAACTGTGATTTTAGGCAGCTGGAGCAACTGAATCGAAAAATGGAACAATTGGCGAATGTAGAGCTGGATGTGTTCCTCCGAAAAGCGTCCCAGGATCTTGCGAAAAGGCTTTTCACCAAAACTGTAAAAAGAACACCAGTGGTTTACGGAACCTTGCGAGATGCATGGGCAATCATGCCGGTTGGACATCGTGGAAATCACTACACAGTGGTTGTGATCAACAACCTTGTATATGCTTCCTATGTTGAATATGGCCATAGGCAACAGCCTGGACGATTTATCCCTGGTTATTGGAAAAGTGACCGATTTGTTTATGACCCAGATGCAGAAGGCGGAATGGTCCTGAAACAGGGCTGGGTAAAGGGTCGGTATATGCTGACCATCTCCACACAGGAAATCGATCAGCAGGCTCCCGCTATTCTGGAAAAGAAGTTATATAAATTCATAAAGGGGTGTTTGGATGCTAAATGAGATTATAAAAGGAATCTCCATGAAGCTAAATGCCACCTTTGGGGATGGCTACGAGATTTATCGGAATAATGTGCAGCAGGGTTTGGAAGAACCCTGCTTTTTCATTGCCGTTTTAAAACCGGAGGTCACAGCCAGGATTGGTCGGAGGTTCATCAAGCGGAATCCTTTTGATATCCATTACTTTCCAAAAGATCAAAGCGATAATGATGAGATGCTCTCCACTGCGGAAACGATGATGGAGGCATTGGACTTCATTTCCCTTCCAAACGGAGATATTCTTCATGGAACTGGGATTAGTTATGAGATCGTGGATGGGGTACTTCATTTTTTTGTGAGTTACAACCTGCCCATGGTCAAAACAGTGGACCCAATCTATATGGAGACTCTCGCGAGGGATGTTGGAACCAGGAAGGAATGATGATGTGGCTATGGCCAGAGCAAAAAACGATATCGAGAACGTGGTTTTTACCAAAAATACCATCCTGCATTCCGAGAAGTATGCCCATCGGCGTGACCTGCTGTCGGTGCTGCTGAAGGATGGTCAAACCTATACGATGGATCAGGTGGATGCCCTGATCAGTAATTTTATGGAGAAAGGTAAGGTGAACTGATATGGCCCTTGGCGGCGGTACATTCCTGACGCAAAACAAGATCCTGCCTGGCGCATATATCAATTTTGTTTCGGTTGCGAGTGCAAGTGCCACGCTGTCTGACCGAGGCACTGCAACCATCCCCCTGGAACTGGACTGGGGTCCCGAGAACAAGGTTGTGACAGTGGATCGGGGAGATTTTCAGAAGAACTCCCAGAGAATTTTTGGCTATGCATACACAGCTGATGAGCTGCGCCCCGTGCGTGAAATTTTCCTTCATGCCAGGTTGGTTCACTTTTTCCGGCTGAATGCTGGCGGTAAAAAGGCGGCGAACACCTACGCCACAGCAAAATACCCTGGCATCCGCGGAAACGCACTGCGGATCGTCATTGAGGCCAATGAGAAGAGTCAGGAGGAAGCGAAGCTGTATGATGTCTCCACATTCCTGGGTACCGTGCTTGTGGACATTCAGAAAGGTATTTCGTCTATGAAGCAGCTGAAACCAAACGACTATGTGGACTTCATTGGCAGTGCGTCCCTTGAGTTGACCGCATCTACCCCCTTGATCGGAGGGACCAACGGTGCAGTAGAAAATGCGGCCTATCAGACGTATCTGGATCGCATGGAGTCCTACACCTTCAATGCAATGGGCTGTATGACCACCAACTCCACGATTACTGGCCTGTTTGTCTCATTCTGTAAGCGGATGCGGGATGAGGTGGGAAAGAAGTTTCAGGTTGTTCTGTTTCGCACGTTGGCTGATTATGAGGGCGTAGTAAGCGTGAAGAATGGAATCGCCCAGTCACACGACGTACCTGCCACAGTCGGGAAGGCAGTTATCGACCATACGACTCTTGGTGATGGTGAAGCGAATACTCCCGCACTTATTCCTTGGGTAACAGGAGTGGTGGCCGGAACTGCTGTGAATAAGTCTGCCACAAATGTGGACTATGACGGCGAGTATGCCGTGGATACCGAGTATACCCAGGCTCAGCTGGAGGCTGGGATCACTGAGGGCTCATTCATGTTCCATCTGGTCGATGAAAACGTGGTGGTGCTGGAGGATACAAATACCTTCGTCTCGGTCACAGATGAGAAATCCCGGGACTTTTCCAGCAATCAGACCATCCGGGTTCTGGATCAGATCGCAAATGATATCGCAGTTCTGTTTGGCAAAAAGTATGTCGGTAAGGTACCCAATGACGCTTCGGGGCGAATCAGCCTTTGGAACGATATCGTGAAGCACCACCAGGAGCTCCAGACGATTCGAGCCATCGAGGGATTTTTACCGGATCATGTAACAGTAGCACAGGGTGATACCAAAAAGGCTGTGATGGTGACAGACCATGTGACCCCAGTCAATGCCATGGCCCAGCTTTATATGACCGTATATGTGCAGTAAGGAAGGGGGGACCTAGAAAATGACGAATACAATCATGAATGCCAAGGATGCAGTCTATGGCAGCCTTGCAGAGTGTTTTATTACCCTTGATGGGAATCGGTATCTTCTCATGAACATTACCGAGTTCGAGAGTAAGTGGGAAACGAGTATTGCAGATGTTCCCATTTTGGGCAAGGTTGGTATGGGACATAAGTCTGCAGGCGGAAAGGGAACATGGAGTGGTACTGCTCACTACAACCAGTCGATTTTTCGGAAGGTTGCGGACACCTACCAGAAAACCGGTGTGATGCCATATTTTGAGATCCAGGTCACCAATGAGGACGCTACCTCTGCTGTGGGACGGCAGACTATCGTCCATCATGATTGCCTCTGTGACACTTTTGTCCTGGCGAAGTTCCAGGCAGGTGAGGAGCTTCTGGAAGAGGAACTGTCTGGTACCTTTGAATCCTGGGATATGCCTGAATCCTTTGCCATGCTGCCCGGTATGGAGTAATCTTTTCAATTCCCGGCCCATTTGAAATAGTGGGCTGGGAATTTGCCACTGATCAATCAAAAAAGGAGAAAATGAAACATGAGTCTTTCTGCATTTCTGGCGAAAAATGCGCTGAAGGTGGACAACGTCAAGTGTGTTGTCTCTGAGCGATTTGTTGATGAGAACAGGAATCCCATCAAGTGGGAAATCAAGACCATCACTGGTACTGAGGATGAGGCCCTGCGGAAATCCTGCGTCAAGCGTATTCCCGTTCCCGGGAAGAAAAATCAATATCAGCGGGAAACGGATTATGATCTGTACCTCGGGAAGCTGGCTGCGGCCTGCACTGTGTTCCCGAATCTCAATGATGCTGAGCTTCAGAACTCCTATGGTGTTATGGGGGCAGAGGCCCTGCTGAAAACCATGCTGACACCCGGCGAATACGCAGACTACCTGACTAGGGTTCAGGAGGTTTGTGGTTTTGAAACCACCCTTCAGGATGAGGTGGACGAAGCAAAAAACTAATCCGTGAAGGTGATAGTGAGGCTAATATTGCCTACTATTGCCTTCACGAATTTCATATTACGCCATCTCAGTATTTTCGACTGGATCGACAGGAACGGGCTTTTATCATTGCAGCCATTGACTATCGGGTGGAACAGGAAAAGGAACATCGAAAGGAAATTGAACGAAAGAGCCGCCGGAGGCATCACACATAAGCCCGGCAGCTTTATGAAAGAAGGTGATCCGCTTGGCGACTATTAAGACGGCAATTCAGCTCTATGATGGAGTAACAGGTCCGCTTCAGGCTATGAGCCGAGGAATGAACACTCTGATCAATGCTATGGAGAGCGCACGGGGAACGCTGGGTCAGAGTCTTGATTCTACGGTTCTTCAGCGGGTGCGGGAAGATATTGCAGAAGCTACTGTCGGTTTTGATCAGATGGAACAACAAATCAAGCAAGCGGATCAGGCACAAGACAGGTTCAATGAACGGATCCGTCAGGGCACCAGCGCCGCAGACTCTCTGTGGCAGAAGCTGAAAGGGGCCGCAGTTGCTGTTGGCGCAGGTACAGCGGTTAAGAAACTGGTTGGACTGTCTGACAACATAACAAATACCAGAGCCCGCTTGAATCTGATTGTGGATGATGGTGGGAGTGTGGCCAATCTTGAAAAACAGATTATGGCCTCTGCACAGCGGTCTAGGGCGTCGTATCTCAAAACGGCCCAATCAATTTCACAGATGGGCCTGATGGCTGGAGACGCCTTTTCCAATAACGGGGAGTTGATCGCCTTTACTGAAACCCTGAACAAGCAATTTGCAATTGCTGGCACCAATGCGGCCGGGGCAGAGGCAGCGACCCTTCAGCTGACACAGGCCATGGCCTCCGGCGTTCTCCGAGGCGAAGAGCTGAACAGCGTATTTGAGCAGGCCCCAAACGTGATCCGGTCTATTGCGGATTATATGGGTGTTCCTATAGGTCAAATTCGTGCAATGGCTGCTGATGGACAGATCACGGCAGACATTGTAAAAAATGCGATGCTGGCAGCTTCTGATGAAGTAAACCGGAAGTTTGAATCCATGCCTATGACGTGGGGGCAGGTATTTACACAAGCTGGTAATATTGCCATTCGAGTGCTTCAGCCACTCCTAACCGGGATCAACTGGCTTGCCAATAATATATCCGTGATCGGGCCTCTCGTACTGGGCCTTGGAGCGGCATTTTTGGTATTCCAGGTTGCTGCCCACTGGACACAAATCGCAGCAGCAGCGGCGGCTATTTACCATGGAGTTGTAAACTTTTTGTCCGGTTGATTGCATAATGAAGTTGGACACCTAAGAAAAAAATCCATAGTGATTTTT
>JAHHSD010000029.1 GCA_020025425.1 Oscillospiraceae bacterium | reverse complement strand
ATCTCGTGGGTCAGACCGTCGTTCTTCAGGTCCATCTGGATGGCGGTGATACCGGCCTTGGTGCCGGCCACCTTGAAGTCCATCTCGCCGTGGAAGTCCTCCACGCCCTGGATGTCGATGAAGGTCTGGAAGGAGCCGTCGTCGTCCTGGATCAGGCCGCAGGAGATACCGGCCACAGGGGCCTTGATGGGCACACCGGCGTCCATCAGAGCCAGAGTGGAGCCGCAGATGGAGCCCTGAGAGGTGGAGCCGTTGGAGGAGAGGACCTCAGACACCACACGGATGGCGTAGGGGAACTCGTCCACGCTGGGCAGCACGGGGATCAGAGCGCGCTCGGCCAGAGCGCCGTGGCCATACTCGCGGCGGTTGGTGGAGCGGGGCGCCTTGGCCTCGCCCACGGAATAGGGGGGGAAGTTGTAGTGGTGCATATACCGCTTCTCTTCCTCTTCCCAGATGGTATCCAGCTTCTGGCTGGCGGCCAGGGTGTTCAGCGTGGCGATGGACAGGACCTGAGTCTGACCGCGGGTGAACAGGCCGGAGCCGTGGACCCGGGGCAGCACGCCGACCTCGGCGGCCAGGGGACGGATCTCGTTCTTGGAACGGCCGTCCACGCGGTGACCCTGGAGCAGCCACTCCTTGACGATCTTCTTCTGGAACTTGTAGGTGAACTCCTCCAGGTACTGATCCATATCGGGGTACTCCTCCAGATACTTCTCGTGCCAGTGGTCGATCATGGCGTTCCAGCGCTCCTCGCGCACGTTCTTGTCGTCGGTGTCCATGGCGGCCTTGGCCTCGTCCATGAACTCGGCCACGATCTTGTCGAACAGCTCCTGATTGAAGGAGGCGTGCTCGTACTCCATCTTGGGCTTGCCGATCTCAGCCACGATCTGGTTGATGAACTCGACCTGCTTCTTGATCTCCTCGTGGGCCTTGACGATGCCGGCGTACATGATCTCGTCGGGGATCTCGTCGGCGCCGGCCTCGATCATGACCACCTTGTCCATGGTGGCGGCCACAGTCACGTCCATGCGGGAGGTCTTGCGCTGCTCCTGGGTGGGGTTGAGGACGATCTCGCCGTCGCAGTAGCCCACCTCCAGGCAGCCGATGGGGCCGGCGAAGGGGATCTCGGAGTAGCTCACGCAGGCGGAGGCGCCGATCATGGCGGCCACCTCGGGGGAGCAGTCGTAGTCAACGCTCATGACGGTGCAGGTGATGCACACGTCGTTGCGGAAGTCGTAGGGGAACAGGGGGCGCATGGGGCGGTCGATCAGGCGGCTGGCCAGCACGGCGGGCAGAGAGGGACGGCCCTCACGGCGCATGAAGGAGCCGGGGATGCGGCCCACGGCGTACAGCTTCTCCTCAAAGTCCACAGACAGGGGGAAGAAATCCACGCCGTCGCGGGGACGGGGGGCGACAGTGACAGCCACCATCACGGTGGTCTCGCCGTAGGTGACCATAGCGGAGGCGTTGGCCAGCTCGGCGACCTTGCCCACCTCGATGGTCAGGGGGCGGCCGCACAGGTCCATGGTCCACTTCTTGTTCTTGGGGAACTGCTTGTGGGTGATAATGGTAGACATAGTGACACTCCTTTTTCATTTGTTTCTGCTCCGGAGTACCACGGCCCTTTAGCACTTGAACACGGGTCCGAAGGTGGTCGGGCCCAGGTTCAACTGCTAAAAAAGCGGGGTGAACTCCGGAGACTCGGGTGGGGACAGATGCGAAGATAGGGTGGCGCGGGTCGACCCACGCCACCCTATTCCATTGACTATTACTTACGGATGCCCAGCTTGGCAATGATCGCGCGGTAACGCTCGATATCCTTGTCCATCAGGTAATCCAGCATCTTGCGGCGCTTACCGACCATCTTCAGCAGACCACGGCGGGAGTGGTTGTCCTGCTTGTGGACCTTCAGGTGCTCGGTCAGCTCGTTGATGCGAGCAGTCAGAATGGCGATCTGGACCTCGGGGGAACCAGTATCGGTAGCGTGGGTGCGGTTGGCCTCAATAACGGCAGTCTTTTCGTCCTTGCGAATCATGGGATAATTTCCACCTTTCATTTTTCTTTCCCAAAGGGCTGCGTAACAGGTGGGTGAAGCCCCGGGCTCTTGTCCGGGCCGTCTCCTGAAACGAAGCGGATGGGCAAATGGATGCATTTTCATGCTGTCACAGCATATCATAATTTTTCCACGATGTAAAGGCAGAAATACATATTTTCCACGATTTTTCCGCTTTTGATCCCTTTGTACAAATTCCGCACCGGCCGCTTGGTCCTTCCTGCGCTCCCGGCCCTGCTTTTACAGCCCCGCCAGGATCACGCCCGTCACCGCCAGGGTCATCCCCACCGCGCCCAGGCTCAGCAGATCCCCCAGGCGGACCCCCGCGTGGTGTCTCCGCCGCCGCCGGCGCACCGGGGTCTGGGGGGCGGTTGCAGCCTGGACCGGCTCCATTGCAGCGCGGTACTGTTCCAGATCAATGATAGTTCCCCTGCGGTACACACTGTGTCCCATCTGATCGAATGTGGTCTGCATCCCGATCCCTCCGTCTTTTTGGCTGTCCTGTCTCCAGGCGCGTATATCAAACTTATGTTCGATACAAGACTACAACATATGTTCGATATTGTCAAGGGAATTTCCGACACAAAAAGTTTTCCACATTTTCCACAAATTTATCCACACACTTTCTCTTTTTCTTTCACTTGACTCCAGAAGCGCTTCGCGATATACTGTTTAAGTATTGAATTTCAAGGCTGTGATAGGGAAGAGTATCCCCCGCCGGGTTTCAGAGAGAGGACGGTCGCTGCAAGTCCTCCGATGGCATGGGTGAAGGCCCCCTTGAGCCGCAGGCCCCAACGGTTTTCTCAGTAAGGCCTGCCGGTCCCCGCCGTTATCGGGATCAAGAGCGGGACGCCATGCGCCCCGAATTCAGGTGGAAACACGGACAATCTGTTCGCCCTGAGCCGACCGGCTCAGGGCGTTTTGTTTTATCCACAGAAAATCAAAATTTATATGATAAAGGAGTATGCACCATGAAAAACTCTGAAAAGACCATGGAAAAAATCGTCGCTCTGTGCAAGGGCCGGGGCTTTGTGTTCCCCGGCTCCGAGATCTACGGCGGCCTGGCCAACACCTGGGACTACGGCCCTCTGGGCGTTGAGCTGAAGAACAACGTGAAAAAGGCCTGGTGGAAGAAGTTCGTCCAGGAGAACCCCTACAACGTGGGTCTGGACTGCGCCATCCTGATGAACCCCCAGACCTGGGTGGCCTCCGGCCATCTGGGCGGCTTCTCCGATCCTCTGATGGACTGCAAGGAGTGCAAGGAGCGTTTCCGCGCCGACAAGGTCATCGAGGACTGGGCCCAGGAGAACAGCTTTGAGCTGCCCAAGCCCATCGACGCCTTCACCCAGGAGGAGATGAAGGGCTTCGTGGAGGAGCACAACATCCCCTGCCCCACCTGCGGCAAGCACAACTTCACCGACATCCGTCAGTTCAACCTGATGTTCAAGACCTTCCAGGGCGTCACCGAGGACGCCAAGAACACCGTCTACCTGCGTCCCGAGACCGCTCAGGGCATTTTCGTCAACTTCCAGAACGTCCAGCGCACCACCCGCCGCAAGCTGCCCTTCGGCGTGTGCCAGATCGGCAAGTCCTTCCGCAACGAGATCACTCCGGGCAACTTCACCTTCCGCACCCGTGAGTTCGAGCAGATGGAGCTGGAGTTCTTCTGCAAGCCCGGCACCGATCTGGAGTGGTTCCAGTACTGGCGCTCCTTCTGCCGCGACTGGCTGCTCAGCCTGAACATGCGCGAGGAGGACCTGCGTCTGCGCGACCACGACCCCGAGGAGCTGTGCTTCTACTCCAAGGCCACCACTGACTTCGAGTTCATGTTCCCCTTCGGCTGGGGCGAGCTGTGGGGCGTGGCCGACCGCACCGACTACGACCTGACCCAGCATCAGAACACCTCCGGCAAGGACATGACCTACTTCGACCAGGAGCAGAACGAGCACTATGTCCCCTATGTGGTGGAGCCCTCTCTGGGCGCCGACCGCATGGTGCTGGCCTTCCTGTGCGAGGCCTACGACGAGGAGGTGGTGGACGCCGAGAAGAACGACGTGCGTACTGTCATGCACTTCCACCCCGCTCTGGCTCCCTTCAAGGCCGCCGTGCTGCCCCTGAGCAAGAAGCTGGGCGACAAGGCCCGGGAGATCCAGACCGAGCTGTCCAAGTACTTCATGGTGGACTACGACGACGCCGGCTCCATCGGCAAGCGCTACCGCCGTCAGGACGAGATCGGCACCCCCTTCTGCATCACCGTGGACTTCGAGACCGTTGGCGATGACAAGACCCCCGCTGACAACTGCGTCACCGTCCGTGACCGCGACACCATGGACCAGGTCCGTCTCCCCATCAGCGAGCTGCGCGGCTGGCTGGAGGAGAAGATGGCCTTCTGATCCCCGCCTGAAACACAATAAAAAAGGAGGACCGAGAGCTCGGTCCTCCTTTTTTATTCTTCTGATGTTCTCACGCCTTGGTATCCAGCCCGGGCCACTCCGTGGAGGGCGGCGTGCCGTTTTCCGGGGGCGGCGTGAAGCTGGGGGCAGAGGGGGGATTGAAGCGTCCGGCGGGCACGGGGGCCAGCAGCTCCTGGTCGGTCTCCGCACTGTATCGGCGGTAGGTGTGGGCGGCCCGCTTGGCCCGCTTCACCTTCCGCTCCTCGGGCGTCTCCGCCCGGGAGGCCTCCTCCGAGCGCTCGGCCTGCTGGGGCGTCTCCTGCTCCACGTCCTCCACCGGCTCCCACTGGTTCTCCTCGGGCACCTGGGGCGTGGCGGCCTCGGCCATCTCCTCCCGCTGGGCCTCCTCCCGCTCCTTCTCGGCGGCCTGGGCGGCGTGCTCCTCGTTCTCCGTGGGCAGCTTGGCGTAGGCCCCGCTGCGCACATGGGCCGCGGCGGCCCGCTCCATGGACATGACCTTGCCGTTTTCCTCCATACAGATCTCCAGCTTCTTCTGCTGGCCGATCTGGGGATTGTTGATCACGGCCTTCACCTTTGTGAGGGACGCGTTGACGTACTTCATCTTCAGCCGCTCCACGTCCTCCTTGGTGCGGCAGCGCTTGAGCTCCTGCTCAAAATTCTTTCTGGTGCGCTCGTTCTCATCCGCACGCTCCAAAAGCTCGGGCGAGTGCTCCCGGAGGTAGCTGCGCTCCTCGCTGGTCAGCCGCTTTCCCTGGTTCACCTTGGCCTCAATGTTCCCCATTTTCAGGTCCGGAGGCTCCGGAAGATCAGGAAAGGCCGACTGGTCGTTTTTCTCGGCCTTGGCAGGCTCCTTGATTTTCTCCTGCTGGTCGTGGACCCACTCGTCCAGGGTCATCTTGCCCTTCGGCATGTCCTTGTTGTCCTTGCGCATCTGCCAGACCTGCTTCATCTCCGCTTTTTTCAGGTACTGGTTGATGGAACCGATCATCATAATGCCCATTTTCGTCCCTTCCTTTCTCCTCCTGCGGGCGGGTATCAGAGCCGCTGGGCGGCGGCATCAGCTTCATCAGCTCTATATGGTTTATATCGACTTTCAGGTTGGAAAACTTAACCACTTCCCAAAATTTTCGGCGTTTTAACTACAAAACAAGGCGGCCCCGCCGTGCGGGGCCGCCTGATTCTGTTTAAGGCAGGGCGGGCACCATGTCATGATACTCGTTCCCATTTTCCAGCTGCATGGTGATCTGATAGACCGGCTGGTAGAAGCCCTTGGTGTCGGCGGTCCAGTCCAGGCGGCAGTCCAGCACCCGGATCCGGTCTCCGCCCTCCCGCTCCAGGATCAGGCCGCAGGAGCTGCGGCCGTCGCACAGGGCCTTGACCGCCTGGGCCGGGCTGAGGATTTCCTCCTCCGGGCCGGGGGTGAGGGTCACCAGCCTGTTTTCCACCCTGTACAGCTCCGTTCCGCCCTCCTCCGGGCTCAGATCACAGGTCAGGGTACCGTGGAGCAGCTGTTCCCCCGCCCCGGTCTGATCCACCGTGAACACCGCCCTGGTAATGGCCTCCCCAAAGGGCTCCACGGTCATCTCAGCCTCCTCCGGGACAGAGACTCCCATGGTGCCCAGGGCAGCGGTCAGCTCCTCCCGGATTACCTGGTCCGGTGGGCTGTTCAGGGTGGGGAACTGCCGGCCCGGATGGTACTCCCAGGTGCCGTCCCGGGGTCTGACGTAGAGAAAATCTCCGGTGCTGTGGTTGCCGTACCAGTTCAGATCGTCATAGTATATGACGTCCTCAAACTCAACCCCCATCCGGTCCGCAAACTCCGCTGCAAAGGCGTCGCTGTCCGCCCGGTCCATCCGGCCGGCCTGATAGATGCAGGCCGCTGCGGGGTCCTCCGAGGGGGTGAAGTTCACCTCCCAGGTCACATGGGACAGGTCGGCCCGGGACACCGGCCCCTCGGGCAGGTTCCCATAGGGCTTCAGGGCATAGGCCCCAAACAGTCCCCCCATGGCCAGCCCGAACACCAGAATTACGGACAGCCCGCTCAGGCACTGTCTGACCCAGCCCCGCTCCCGGCGGATGGGGGCCAAAATGGCCACACTCAGCCCCCAGCCCAGCATGGCCCCAAGGGTATTGGTGAACAGGTCGTCCACATCAAACATCCCCCGCATGGCGGCCAGCTGTGCAAGCTCAATAACCAGAGAGGTGCCGAAGCCGGCGGCCAGCATGGCGTACCACCGGCGGAACACCCCGGCCAGCAGGGGGAGCAGCAGGCCCAGGGGGACGAACAGGGCGATATTCAGCAGAACATTCAGCCAGATTTGCAGGGTGAAGCGGTTCCACGCCTCCCGCCAGGCCAAAAAGAGCTGTAGGTTCCACTCCCGGTACATCCCTCCCTCGCCCCGCATCAGGGTAGCGTAGGCGGTCAGGGCCGCCCAGCCCACCAGCAGGATCAGCACAATGGCCTTTCCCCAGGGGAAGGGCCGCCCCCTGCGCCGGAACAGCAGCCATGCCCCGCCCAGGCACAGGGCGCAGAGCAGAGCGGCCGGAACGGCCAGCTTCATTCCCCGCTGAAGCAGCGTCAGCAAATATCCGATAAAATCATGCACAGCCATTTCCTCCTTTTCCCTATGGTTCGATTTGATTTGATTATAGCACAGCTTTTTTTGCTATTTTTATAAGGAATCCTTAAGAATTGATAAGGGCCCTCCAAAAAAAGGCCCCGCCCTCCGTCTGAACGGAGGGCGGGACCTCTTGTTGCCTGATTGACCTTACAGGGGGACCGTCTCCCGGGTCCCCTTCCTGCTCATCCGTACCAAGAGCCTGAGGGTGGGCACGATCATGACAAAAGCGGCACACGTGATGACCATCTGAACGGTGTCTGTATCGATCATAGGCGGCAGGGTTCCCATGAAATTGTGGAGCATGTGGATCCCCATGACCGCCCTCAGATCCCGCACCCTTGCGTAGACGATGCCCAGGGCAATGCCGATCAAGGCCGCGTATACACACTGGACCGGCTCCTTGTGCCACAGGCCGAAGAGAATTCCGGAAACGATGATGGGGAACCAGCCCGTTCTGATCTTTTCCATGTAGCGGAACACAAGCCCCCGGAACAGCAGCTCCTCCACAATGGGACCCACCACCGCCACGGACAGGAGCGTCCAGATGTAGGGCTGGGTCGCCAGAGCGCTCCAGGTCTCGGCGTGGCTCTGGGCGCTCTCTTCCAGGATGGGAATGGCCTTCAGGCCCAGCTCAACTGCCACCAGCCACACCCAGGCGATTCCTTTCAGCCCAAGGGTAATGACGGAAAGGCTCAGCAGCGTGCGGCCGTTTATCGGGAGCTTTTCCGCCCTGTCGTCCGGGTCCTTTTTGCGGAGCCGGTACAGCCATGCGGCATAGAGCACCGATAAAATCAGCGCCATAACCGTGTCGATCATAAAATAGTTGCGCTCATAATCCTGCTCTGAGAAAATCAAGATAGATGCCAGCCCAATCACAACGCCCATCAGCTCGTAGAGCAGAATCGCCGCCAGCGCCATCCCCAGGCATCCGCCTGTTTTTCTTATCTTTTCTGACATAGTTCCTCTTTTCTGCGGCCGATGAATTTTGATCCGTTCAAAATCAGTCCCGCTTTTTTGATGGTGCCATTGATTAGCAGTCCGGCTGCGGCTTGGTTTCGCATTCCCCTTCATGGCAAATACGCTGCCGCAGGGGGTATTGGGGGGAACTGCGATGGTCCCGCCTACGATTTTTATTTTAGCACAAAACGCCCCTTTCTTCAGCATTTTTTACCTATTTCTCCCGATTTTATTTCTCTGCCTGTCCACGCTTTTCCGGATGACGGGTCCGGAACCAGACTCCACAAATAAAAACGGTGTGCAGTCCGTTTTTCATCGACCGGCCGCTCCCCGCGCCCCGCAGCTGTGCCATGTACAGGTCCTTCTGTGTGAAAAAGATTATTTTTTGTATGCTGATATGTAAATTTTTTCGTTTTTTCCTCCAAACTGGTTTATTTTATTGTATTTTTCATCAAATTTTGAAAAAAGTTTGAAAAATAATTGAAACTCACATTTCTTTATGATATATTTACACTGCAATTTTATTCTGCTTGGGATGCCGGAAAGGAGCGTACAGGGCGCATGATCGATATCATTACCATTGGCGAACTTCTGATTGACCTGACTCAGACCAGTTGTGATTCAAACGGGATCGACCTGTTTGCCGCCACCCCCGGCGGCTCCCCTGCCAACGTGGCGGTGGCCGCCGCCCGGCTGGGGGCATGTACTGCATTTCTCGGCAAGGTGGGCCGGGACAGCATGGGGCATATCCTGCGCAATGCCCTGGCCAGCAGCGGCGTGGACATCACCGGCCTGCTCACTGACGCCGCCCCTACTACCCTGGCCGTGGCCGCGTCGGACAACGGCCGCATCTCCTACTCCTTCTTCCGCGGGGCGGATGCCCTCCTCTCCCCCGACGAGCTGGACGAGGACAGCGTATCCCACGCCAAGTTCCTCCATTTCAGCTCCGCCAGCCTGACCGCAGGCCCCTCCCGCTCGGCCACCATTTTTGCCGCCCGCCAGGCCCACCGCTCGGGCAGACTGATCAGCTTCGACCCCAACTACCGCCCCAGCCTCTGGGTGACCCCCGAGGACGCCCGTCAGTGGATGACCATTCCCCTCCCCCTGGTGGATGTGATCAAGCTCTCCCCCGTGGAGCTGGAGATGATCACCGGCACCTGGAAGCTGGAGGAGGGCTCTCAGTTCCTGGCAGACAAGGGCATCTCCCTGGTCCTCATCACTTTGGGCGGACGGGGTGTCTTTTACCGCTGGCAGGGCCAGACCGGCGTGGTGCCGGGGGTCCCGGTCCAGATCGTGGACAAAGCCGGCGCCGGGGACGCCTTCCAGGGCGCCCTGCTCAGCCGCCTGTGTGCCCGGGGGGAGCAGCCCCTCTCCGACCTCCAGCTCCCGGAGCTGGAAGAGATCCTGTCCTTCGCCAACCGGGCCGCCGCCTGGACCTGCACCGCCCGGGGGGCCATCTCCGCCATGCCCACCCTGGAGCAGATGAGCGCATGTCCCCGATAAAGTCCCGTTTTCTCCGTCCCTCCCGCACCCCTGTGTGCCGGGAGGGATTTTCCGCGCCCCCATCGGGCCGGGGCCCTCTTTTTGGGGGACTCCAATTCAACCGGGCCGAAACCGCATAAAAACCGGCATTTTTTCACCTTTTAGGGCTACCTTTTTCCCGTCTCCTGTGGTAAGATGGGAAATGATTTCACTTTCTATTTGAAGGAGCGTATCGATCAAATGATCACTGTTACCGATCTGGGGCTGCAGTACAGCGGCCAGCCCCTGTTTTCTCACGCCGATCTGCAGTTTACCCGCGGCAACTGCTACGGCATCATCGGCGCAAACGGCGCCGGTAAGTCCACCTTCCTGAAGATCCTGTCCGGTGAGCTGGAGTCCACCTCCGGCGAGGTGAGCATCCTGCCCAACACCCGCATGTCCGTGCTGAAGCAGGACCAGAACGCCTACGACGCCTACAACGTCATGGACACCGTCATCATGGGCAACCAGCGTCTGTATGACATCGGCAAGCAGAAGGAGGCCCTCTACGCCAAGGAGGAGATGACCGACGAGGACGGTATGCTGGCCTGCCAGCTGGAGGAGGAGTACGCCGAGCTGGGCGGCTGGGAGGCCGAGTCCGACGCCAGCCGGATCCTCCAGGGTCTGGGTCTGACCGTGGACCTGCACTACAACGAGATGTCCACCCTGGACGCCCGTCTGAAGGTGAAGGTGCTGCTGGCGCAGGCGCTGTTCGGCAACCCCGATCTGCTGATGATGGACGAACCCACCAACAACCTGGACATCGACGCCATCAACTGGCTGGAGGACTTCCTGCTGGACTTCGAGGGCACTGTCATCGTGGTCAGCCATGACCGCCACTTCCTCAACACCATCTGCACCCACATCGTGGATATCGACTACGGCAAGATCAAGATGTACGTGGGCAACTACGACTTCTGGTACGAGTCCTCTCAGCTGGTCCAGCAGCTGGTGAAGAACCAGAACAAGCGCAACGAGGACAAGATCAAGGAGCTGCAGGACTTCATCTCCCGCTTCTCCGCCAACAAGTCCAAGTCCAAGCAGGCTACCGCCCGCCGCAAACTGCTGGATAAGCTGACCGTGGAGGAGATGCCCGCATCCTCCCGCCGCTATCCCTGGGTGGGCTTCTCCCCCGACCGGGAGGTGGGCAAGGACATCCTCTTTGTCACCGATGTGAGCAAGACCATCGACGGGGTCAAGGTGCTGGACAAGGTGTCCTTCATTGTGGGCCACGGCGAGAAGATCGCCTTTGTGGGCGACAACGAGAACGCCCACACCGCCCTCTTCAAGATCCTGGCCGGCGAGATGGAGCCCGACGAGGGCACTGTGAAGTGGGGCCAGACCGCCACCTACTCCTACTTCCCCAAGGACAACACCCCCTACTTCCAGGACTGCGATGACAACCTGGTGCAGTGGCTGCGTCAGTACTCCCCCGATCCTCAGGAGCAGTATCTGCGCGGCTTCCTGGGCCGGATGCTCTTCTCCGGCGACGAGGTCTATAAGCCCGTCAAGGTCCTCTCCGGTGGTGAGAAGGTCCGCTGCATGCTGTCCCGGATGATGCTCTCTGGCGCCAACGTGCTGATGCTGGACCAGCCCACCAACCACCTGGACCTGGAGTCCATCGCCGCCCTCAACAACGGCCTGGAGGCCGTGAAGTGCAACGTGCTGGTCTCCTCCCACGACCATCAGCTGATTCAGACCGTGTGCAACCGTGTCTTTGACTTTACCGCCGAGGGCAAGCTGGTGGACCGCCACATGACTTACGACGAATACCTGGAGAGCCTGCATCCCCAGGGCTAATGATTCCAACAACGCCGTGGAGTTTTCCACGGCGTTTTTTGGCGTTAAATCTTCGTTAATACAATTGACGTTCCGCAGCCGTTCTTTGTATAATGAAAAGGCTAGAATGAACCAGCACACCACTTTTGTCCGAATTTCAACCCAATCACAGAGAGATAAAGAAGGAGGAACCCTCGTTGCATCTCACAGACTTTCTTAGCCTGCTGGGCGGCCTGGCCCTGTTCCTGTACGGTATGCAGATGATGAGCTCCGGTCTGGAGGCTGCCGCAGGCAGCAAAATGAAGCAGATTCTGGAGCGTCTTACCGCTAACCGCTTCCTCGGCGTACTGGTGGGTGCGGCCATCACCGCAGTCATTCAGTCGTCCTCCGCTACCACGGTCATGGTGGTCGGCTTCGTCAACGCCGGCATGATGACGCTGAACCAGGCCGTCTGGATCATCATGGGCGCCAACGTGGGTACCACGGTCACCGGCCTGCTGATCGCCCTGGACGTGGGCGCCATGGCCCCCGTGTTCGCCTTTATCGGCGTGGTGCTGCTGGTCTTTATCAAGCGGCCCCAGGTCCAGCACGTCGGCCAGATCCTGGCCGGTCTGGGCGTGCTGTTCATCGGCATGGACATGATGAGCGGCTCCATGGCCCCCCTGCGGGACTCCGCCGCCTTCGTCTCCCTCATGTCCAACTTCTCCAATCCCCTGCTTGGCATCGCCTTCGGCGCCCTGTTCACCGCTGTGATCCAGTCCTCCTCCGCCTCGGTGGGTATTTTGCAGACCCTGGCCGCCAGCGGTGTGATCTCCTTCTCCAACGCGGTCTTTGTCCTGTTCGGTCAGAATATCGGTACCTGTATCACCGCCGTGCTGGCCTCTGTGGGCACCAGCCGCAGCGCCAAGCGGGCCACCTCCATCCACCTGATGTTCAACGTCATCGGTACCATCATCTTTACCATCATCACCCTGATTTTCCCCCTGACCGGTCTGATCGAAACCATGATTCCCGGCGCCCCCAAGGCGCAGATCGCCGCCATGCACACGATTTTCAATATCGTCACCACCCTGCTCCTGCTGCCCCTGGGCAACATGCTGGCCAAGCTGTCCGTCAAGCTGCTGCCTGAGCAGGAAAATGAGTCGCCCGAGGGCATGAAAGTCCTGTACCTCACCCCCGTGCAGCCCACCAGCAAGGACGGCGGTCTGGGCTCCTCCGCCATCTATATTGACCAGCTGCGCAACGAGCTCAACCGCATGCTGTCCATGGCCCGCGACAATGTGGCCGCCGGCTTCCGCGCCGTGCTGGCCCGGGATAACAGCCAGATCCAGGCCGCCGAAAAGACCGAGGACTATCTGGACTTCCTGAACAAGGAGATCTCCAGACAGATCTCCTCCGTGATGACCCATGAAAACAACGAGAGCAACTCCACCATCGTCAGCAGCTACTTCACCATTACCGGCAACATCGAGCGGATCGGCGACCACGCCATGAACATCTGCGGCTACACCAACCTGCTGGTGGAGAAGGATATCCAGTTCTCCGAGACCGCGCAGTCTGAGATCGTGGAAATGCGGGACGTCTGTCTCAAGGGACTTAACACCCTGCTTGCTCCGGAAACCGGAGATCTGCTGTGGCTCACCGACGTCTCCGCCCTGGAGCAGAAGATCGACGACATGACCCTCCAGTTCCGCCGCCGCCAGCTCCAGCGCATGCAGAGCGGCGCCTGCAACGAGGAGGCCTGCATCCTCTACTCCGAGCTGCTCACCGACTTTGAGCGAATCGGCGACCACATGCTGAACATCGGTCAGGAGATGGCCGTGATCCACGGGGAGCGATAAGCTGTCCTGAAATAAAAGATGCCCTGTCCGGCTGTGCCGGACAGGGCGTCTTTTTTATCCGCTGTTCCTATGCGCGGATCAAATCACATGATATTCCTTCAGCAGCTTCTCGATCTCTGTGCCGGCCACCTTCTTGAGGGCCTCCTTCAGGACCATGCGCTCCTTGAAGCCCAGGTCCATGTCGGTGATCTTCTTGCCGTCGCGCATCTTCACCGTGGCGTCCAGCAGGCAGCGGATGTCGAAGATGCTGCCCCAGACCTCGGGCACGCCCCGGTCCACGTTCAGCAGGGTGTAGACGGCCTCCATACCGGTGCGCATAGAGTACTCGGTGGTGAAGATGGTGTCCCGCTCAGTCTCGGCGAACTGGCCGATAAAGGCGAAGTTCACGGCTCCCTCAGGCACCACGTCGGGCCGGTCCCCGGCGGCGCGGGGCATGAAGAAGGCGGTGATATAGGGCATCATGCAGGGAATGGTGTTGGCGCTGTGGGCAGCCATGTCCTCGATCTGATCCTCAGGCACGCCCAGGTGGTACAGCCACTCCATGCAGATCTCCTTACCGGAGCAGTCCCGCATGGGCTTTTTCACAAAGTTGCCGGGCTTGTCGGTGAACAGGCCGTAGATCCAGCCCACCAGCTGGCCCTTGGGCTGATTGCGGAACTGGGGCTGGCGGTTGAAGGTCCAGCTCAGCAGCCAGTTGGAGTCCTTCACGGTGACGATACCGCCGGTGACCACGCCGCCGGAGAAGGGATCTCTCTGGCAGATCTTCTGGACATAGGGGGGGATGCGGTCGTCCAGGGTAGTGACGGTAGCGCTGAGCCAGTTGGTCTTTTCGGGGTCGGAGCAGAAGTTCTCCGGGTGACCGAAGGAGGGATCCTGGGCCGCAATGCGCTTCCACATATCCCAGCCGCCGCCGGGCTGCAGGTCGGGGGTGAACTGGGCGGGCTGGTCCTGGCTGCCCAGGGAGGAGTTCTCCACGCAGCCGCCGGGGGTGATAAAGACCAGATCGTTCTCGGTCAGATCCACGGCCTCCTCCTTGCCATCTGCCACCAGGCTGATGCGCTTGGCCAGCTTGCGGCCGGGCTGGATGTCGAAGTCCACGCTGACCACCTTGGTGTTGTAGTGGAAGTGGACGCCCGCATTTTCCAGATACTTCACCATGGGCAGGATCATGGACTCATACTGGTTGTACTTGGTGAAGCGCAGGGCGGTGAAGTCGGGCAGGCCGCCGATGTGGTGGACATAGCGGTGGATATACCGCTTCATCTCCAGAGCGCTGTGCCAGTTCTCAAAGGCAAACATGGTGCGCCAGTAGAGCCAGAAGTTGGAGTTGAGCACCTCATCGTCGAAGAAGTCGGTGATGGGGCGGTCATAGAGGTCCTCGTCCGGGGTGAAGAACAGCTTCATGATCTCCATAGCCGCCTTGTCACTCAGGCCGAACTTGCCGTCGGTGTGGGCGCTCTGGCCCCGGTCCTGGGTGGCCCGCATCAGGGAGTAGTTGGGGTCCTTTTTGTTCAGCCAGTAGTACTCGTCCAGTACGCTGACCCCCTCAGTCTCAATGGAGGGGATGGAGCGGAACAGATCCCACATGACCTCAAAATGGTTGTCCATCTCGCGGCCGCCGCGCATCACATAGCCCAGGCCGGGGAACTCATAGCCGTCGCAGGCGCCGCCGGGGATGGGCTCTTTCTCAAAAATGTGGATGTGCTTGCCCTCCATCTGACCGTCCCGTACCAGATAGCAGGCGGCGGTCAGGGCCGCCAGGCCGGTGCCCACGATATAGGCGTATTTGTGATCCACGCCTTCGGGCTTCTGGGGGCGTGCAAAAGCTTCATAGTTACCGCTGGAATAATACATAAATATTTCCTCCTTCAGGTGTTTCATCCAGGTGTGAGTTTAAGATACCCCGTTTCCCGCCAAATTACCATAAACAAAAAGGCTGCGCTGATAAACATTTTATCAGTGCAGCCTTTTTGCTTAATTTCCCATCACTTGGGCTGTTTTGTAGTACTGCCGGAGCTCTGGAAATTCTGAATAGCCAGTGCGATCTGTCCGTTGAGCATGGTGCTCAGGATGTTGGTCAGCTCCTCCGGACTCTGCTTCATATCTGTTTTCACCCAGTTGATCGCAACTCCCACCAGGGCGTATTTGTAAAAGTCGATGATCCACTGCCGCTCCACTTCACTCAGCAGATTCCCGGCCGTCTCCTCGTCCACCACCGGGCCGATCAGCGCCTCGGTGACCCGGTAGAGGAAATTCTCGATCTGCTCCCGCTGCACGGAGTGGTACACGTTTTCAATAAAGCTCCGGTTTTCCAGCACAGACCTGCACAGGTTCAAAAATCCCTCCTGCCAGGTGGCGGCATCCCGGTTTTCTCCGATTGCCCGCTCCCCCTCATCCTGGCAGATCCAGTCGATCAGATCGTAGATATCCTGGAAATGATAGTAGAAGGTCATGCGGTTGATGCTGCAGCTCTGGGTAATGTCTGTAATGGTGATTTTGGACAGGGGACGCGTCTCAAGCAGGTGTTTCAGGGCTTCCGCCATAGCTTTTTTTGTAATCTGTGACATGTAAAGCCCTCCTTATTCTCATAGGTCCAGGATACGGGTGGCGATGGCAAAATAGACCACCAGGGACAGAGCATCCACCACGGTGGTGATGAAGGGGGAGGCCATCACGGCCGGGTCGAAGCCCAGCTTCTTGGCCAGCATGGGCAGGGTGCAGCCCACCAGCTTGGCAATGATGATGGTGACCAGGATGGTCAGGGAGACCACCAGCGCCACAGTGACGCTCTTTCTGTCCAGCAGGATCACCTTGGCGAACACCACAACACCCAGGGTGACGGCGCACAGCACGGCCACCCGCAGCTCCTTCCAGATCACCCGGAGCCAGTCGGAAAACTCAATATCTCCCAGGGACATGGCGCGGATGATGGTGACCGACGCCTGGCCGCCGGAGTTTCCGCCGGTATCCATCAGCATGGGGATAAACAGGGTGAGGGCGGCGTTGGAGGCCAGTGCATCCTCAAAAACGCCCAGAATGGTGCCGGTGAAGGTGGCTGAGATCATCAGCAGCAGCAGCCAGGGGACCCGGTGCTTCCAGGTCTCCACCACGCCGGTCTGGAAGTAGGGCTTGTCGGTGGGCAGGATGGCGGCCATCTTCTCGATATCCTCGGTGGCCTCCTCCTCCATAACGTCCATAGCGTCGTCAAAGGTGATGATACCCACCAGGCGCTCGTCGCTGTCCACCACGGGCAGGGCGCTGATGTCGTACTTGGAGAACATCTGGGCCACTTCTTCCTTGTCCGTGTGGGTGTGGACGGACAGGACATTGCTCTCCATAATGTCCCGGATGTGGGTCTCGTAGGTGGACAGCAGCATCCGTCTGACCGTGACCACGCCCTCCAGCACCCGGTTTCGTGTGACATAGCAGGTATAGACCGTCTCCTTGTCCAGTCCCTCCTTCCGGATCCGGGCAAAGGACTCCTCCACGGTGGCGTCGGGATGGAGAGAGACAAACTCTGTGGTCATCAGGGAACCGGCGGAATCCTTGGGGTAATTGAGCAGCTGATTGATCTGGCTGCGGGTGGATGCGTCTGTGTTGCGCAGGATTCGGGAGACCATATTGGCGGGCATATCCTCGATGATATCTACCGTATCGTCCAGATACAGCTCATCCAGCACCTCCCGCAGCTCCTTATCACTCAGGGCGCCGATCAGCTTCTCCTGATCCTCGCTGTCCTCCAGATAGGCGAATACCTCGGCTGCCACATCCTTGGGCAGAAGCCGGAAAATCACTGCCTGCTGCTCAGGCTCCACCTCATCCAAAAACTCGGCGATGTCCACCTCGTTCATCTCCACCAGCACAGACTTCAGCTGGCGGAATTTTTTCTGGGCTGCCAGCTCCAAAAGCAGACCCAAATCGAAATTTTCGTGCATGTTTCTCGCTCCTCTCTCATGTGTTGTCAGAAAGCGGAACAGAAAACAGCCACAGCGTTTTTTCAGCTGTGGCTGCTACGAACCCATAAAAGGGTGGCGGATTGCCGATCACAGGCAGTCCGCTGTTCAGGACATGAAACCAGGAGCGTCAGGGCCGCCCGGTTTTTCTGCCGCACCCGGTTCGTGGCAGTGCTGTTTCCCGCTCCCATTGCTACTTCGGCCGTCCATTTGCTCCACATCCTCTCTATGCCCTAATATCGGGGAATCCCCCGGCAAATTTGTTTTTCATCCAACGGCAGCTTGATTGCCGTATCGGATTTCTATATTATAGCATCTTTCCTCTTTTTTTGGCAAGTCTATTCCTCTTATATTCAAAAAAACAGCGATTACGGGCAGGTTGCGCCCTCCAGCTCCAGCAGGTGCTTTTTCAGCTCCACCCCTCCGGCGTAACCGGTCAGGGAACCGTCCGCCCCTACCACCCGATGGCAGGGGATCAGAATGGGAAGGGGATTCTGGCGGCAGACCATGCCCACAGCCCGGGAGGCCCGATGGGCCCCGATCTGCCAGGCGATCTGACCATAGGTTCTTGTCTCCCCCCAGGGAATCTCCCGAAGCGCCGTCCAGACCTTCTGCTGAAAGTCGGTGCCCGCCGCACACAGGGGCAGATCGAAGGATTTACGCTCCCCGTCCAGGTACTCCAGGATCTGGTCCCGGGCCCGGCACAGCAGGGGCGTCTCGCGGGGCATGATCCGGGGGGTAGGCGTGTTGGGCAGGTAGAGCCGGGTCAGGACCCCGTCCTCCTCAGACAGGGCCATAGGGCCGATGGGCGTATCAAACATGAAAAATTCCACAGCAATCTCTCTCCCTTACTCATAACGGAAGGAGGAGTCGGAGCCAAGGATGTTGATATAGCTGGTCCCGATTCCCAGGTTCAATTTCTGGCCGTCCGCTGTCCGGAAGGTCATGGGTGCGCTGTGACTGGACTTGGACCAGGTGATCTCCTGGATCTTCCCGCCGCAGGCAAACAGGCCCCTGCCCTCGCCTGTGGTACGCACAGACAGACGTCCGGCCTCGTCCCCCTTGATGGTGCAGATATCCGTCTTTAAGATCAGCACATTCTTCACACTGACCTGCTCTCCGGTACTGCCGTCGACATAGGGTGCATCGTACTGCTCCACATAGTATTTCCCGCTGTCCGCGTCATATTGGAACACACCGGTCTTGTAGTAAGAAAATTTTATGGTAATGGTATCCGCCTTTTCCCCATTCACCGGGGCGGCGTCCTCCGAAAAGGACCAGGGACAGGTATATCCACCCTTGTGCTCGGTGCGCAGTTTGGAATAGGTGGGAAACAGCTCCCGGATCTTGTCTCCGGAGGTGAGCACACTGTGCTCCATCCCCGCTTTCCTGCGCCGCTCCTTGTCCCGCCAGAACAGGGTCCCCTCATAGGGCCCGTTGACACAGTCCATGGCAGTCACGCCCCAGGACTTGATCTTTTCATAGGCCTGGGGACTTCCGCCGGCGTGGAGATAGATGGCGTCGTGGCCGTCAGCCAGGGAGACATAGTAGTCCCGCGCAGAGCGCACGGTTCCGATCTCCCCCACTCCCTCCACACTCTGAAACACGCCCATCATGCGGGTAATCCCGCCCTCGGCGGGGATCTCATAAATGAGATCCGCCTGGCCCACCCCTAACTGGGGCATAGCTTTTTTCAGGTTGTTGAGCATCACGGCCACGGGCCGTTTTTTTCCAATGTCAGTTTTGCAGCCCTCACCGGTCAGCGGATTCACAAAGGGCATGGGCTCCTCCACCGGATCGGGGTCCCGGATGGGCTCGATCACCGAGACGGCAGACTGACTGGCATCGTCCTTGGACAGATCCGGGTCTGCCGGCCCCTTGTGGGTACAGGACACCACCGTCAACAGCAAAAGCCCGGGCAGGACCAATTTGAACAGGTGAGCGCGCGCCATGTTAATTCCTCCTAAATTTTAGTTGAATTATATCGGCATTTCTATGATACCTGCTCAAAGCTGGTGTGTCAACTGAGAGTTTATTGTGAAAACCTTGGGGCAGCTGAATGAAATAATTCTTAATTTTATGGAAACCACTCGATTCTCTCTTGCCGAAACAGAGAGGACCCAGTATACTTGATAAAATAGAACACTTTTCTGCAAGGAGTGACACCATTGGCACAGACAGAACGACAAGGCAGCAGCCGCAGACGTCCCCCTCAGCGCCCCCTTCTTCTGCGGATCGGAATTGTGCTGTATAAAATCCTGGTTATCCTCTCCGCTCTCATCGTGGGTGCGTACCTGATCTGGAAGCTGATGATCAAAACACCAGAGATTCAGACAAATGTATCCTCTCAGTCTGTACAGAGCCAGTCCACCCTGTCAGACAGCTCGGACCCGGACATCTCGGCCCCCCATTCGGACTCCACCCAGCCAACGCGCCGGAAGGGGGTCTACACCTTCGTGCTGTTGGGCAAGGACCGTGAGAGCGGCAACACGGATACCATTATTATGGTCACCTACGACACCAAGGAGCAGAAGGTAGGCATGGTCTCCGTCCCCCGGGACACCATTGTCCGCCGCACCTGGAGCAAAAACCCAAAAATCAACGGCGCTTACGCCCTCCAGGGCCCGGACACGCTGAAGCAGGAGCTGGAGCAGACCTTCGGTGTCCCCATCGACTACTACATCTGGATCAACCTGAAGGGCTTTATCGCCCTGGTGGACTATTTGCAGGGTGTGGACGTCTATATCCCAGAGGATATGAACTACGACGACCCCTATCAGGACCTCCACATCCACTATAAGGCCGGTCAGCACCACCTCAACGGCCAGCAGGCCATGGAGGTGATCCGTTTCCGCCACAACAACGACTCAGACGGCGGCGGCGGCTACAACGACGACGGCCGGACCAATATGCAGCGCCAGGTGCTGGTGGCCCTGGCAAAGAAGGTCCTCTCCTGGAACTCCCTGACCAAGGTCCAGGGCTTTCTGGATATCTTCCAGACCTATGTCAAAACCGACCTGACCACTCAGGAGATGCTCTATTTCGCCTCCCAGGCCGTGGGTCTGGATCTGGACAACGGCCTGCACCAGGGCAAGCTGGAGGGCCGGGGCGACGGCATCTATCGGGGTTGGAAGTGGTGCTATGTGTTCAAGCCTGAGGACATTCTGCCCACCCTCAACGAGTGCCTGAACCCCTACAACAAGGACCTGACCGCCGAGGATCTGGACCTGATCGTCCCCGACCGCTACTACTTTAAATGATCCTGCCCCGCCCGCCAATCGCACAGCCGAACCAGCGCAGCCGCCAGAGCCAGCCCGGAGGCCAGCAGGTTGCGGTCTGCCGCCGCCCGCTCGTGTGAGGCAGGCCCAGTCTGTTCTCTCAGCTCCCGGGCCAGACAAAAGAAGAAGGTCAATGCCCCTACCACCAGGGCAGAAACCGCCAGGCGGATCCGGGATACATCCTGGGGCAGATCAGTACGGCCCGCTATGATCGCCTGTATTCCGCAGCGCTCTATGGCCGTCCCCAGCCAGGACAGGGCCACCGCCCCCACCAGCAGGGCCTGGTACACCAGAGCCTGGTCCAGAGTGGCAAGCTGGCTGCACAGCTGCTCCATGTTCGCTCCCTTCATGTTATCCCCCCCGCTGTGTCCAGTCTATGCAGCACAGGACCGACCGGTCAACACAGAAGCTGAAATGCCGCAGAGGAATGGCACACACGGTGCTCTCCTCTGCGGCTGGGACTGAGTTCCGCACAATATGGGTAAAAAAAGCGAGAGACTGATCAGACAGTCTCCCGCTTTTTATTTGCTCAGAACTTGGCGCCGCCGAACTCGGCCAGCTTCAGCCCCTTGTTCCGCTCCAGGGCCCACTGGATGGACCACTGTGCGGAGAACAGCAGCAGCTGATTGCCCTTGTAGTCCTCCACCAGCTTGGCGTCGCTGGGCAGGATCAGATCCTCCTCCTTGAGGGGCTGGGCGTCCTCGTCCTCCCGGACGATCCAGCGCAGGTACTCATAGGGGAGTCCCTCCTTGTAGAGCTCCACGTTGTACTCGCTGCGCAGGCGGTACTCCAGCACGTCAAACTGCAAGGTACCCACCACGCCCACGATGACCTCCTCCATACCGCTGTAAGGGGTCTTGAAGATCTGGATGGCGCCCTCCTGGGCGATCTGCTCCATACCCTTCAAAAACTGCTTGCGCTTCATGGTGTCGATGGAGCGCACCAGCTGGAAGTGCTCCGGCGCAAAGGTGGGGATGGGGTCAAAGGTAAATTTGTGACTGGGGGTGCACAGGGTGTCGCCAATGGAGAAGATGCCCGGGTCGAATACGCCGATGATGTCGCCGGCGTAGGCCTCCTCAATAATTTCCCGCTCGGCCGCCATCAGCTGCTGGGGGCGGGACAGGCGGATCTTTTTGCCGCCCTGCATGTGGTAGACCTCTTTGTCGGCCTCAAACTTGCCGGAGACCACCCGCATAAAGGCGATCCGATCCCGGTGGGCCTTGTTCATGTTGGCCTGGATCTTAAAGACAAAGGCGGAGAAATCGTCGTCAAAGGCGTCGATCACGTCGTCCTGGGCCTTGCGGGGCAGGGGTGCGGTGGTCATGTGCAGGAAGTGCTCCAGGAAGGGCTCCACGCCGAAGTTGGTCAGGGCGGAGCCAAAGAACACCGGGGACAGCTTGCCGTGGCGCACCTTGTCCAGGTCAAACTCAGCGGCAGCGCCGTCCAGCAGCTCAATCTCGTCGGACAGCTGCTGATGGAGACTGGCGCCGATCAGCTCGTCCAGGTTGGGGTCGGACAGCTCCACCTCGGTGGCCGTTGCAGCCTTGGAGCCGCCATTGCTGGTGAAGTGGATGATCTTCTGGCTCTCCCGGTCGTAGACGCCCTTGAAGTCTTTGCCGCAGCCGATGGGCCAGTTGATGGGGTAAGTCTCCAGGCCCAGCTCCTTCTCCACCTCTTCCAGCAGCTCAAAGGTGTCCCGGGCCTCCCGGTCCATCTTGTTGATAAAGGTAAAGATGGGGATATCCCGCATGGCGCAGACCTTGAACAGCTTCCGGGTCTGGGCCTCCACGCCCTTGGCCGCATCAATGACCATGACGGCGGAGTCCGCTGCCATCAGGGTGCGGTAGGTGTCCTCAGAGAAGTCCTGGTGTCCCGGGGTGTCCAGGATGTTGATGCAGTAGCCGTCATACTGGAACTGCATGACGGAGGAGGTGACAGAGATTCCGCGCTGCTTTTCAATCTCCATCCAGTCGGAGGTGGCGGCGCGGGTATTTTTTTTGCCCTTGACCTGACCGGCCTGGGCGATGGCTCCGCCGTACAGCAGGAATTTTTCGGTCAACGTGGTTTTACCGGCGTCGGGGTGCGAGATGATGGCAAAGGTGCGCCGGCGCTTGATTTCGGACTCATATTTCGACAAAAGGATCACTCCCGGTTAAAATTCTTATATTTAGCAAATTATTTTATCATATTTACCGCTGGGCCGCAAGAGAGCGGGAGAATCTTTCCCGGGATTCCTTCGCTCTGTTGTGATTATTTATAATTTTAAGCTCAAAATTTTGTACATCTTTTTTCAGATGTTGCTTAGAAATCCATGTCTACCAAATGTCTACCAAAAA
>JAHHSD010000028.1 GCA_020025425.1 Oscillospiraceae bacterium | reverse complement strand
TCACGTCCCGGACAAAGCCCATGTCCAGCATCCGGTCGGCCTCGTCCAGCACCACGGTCTCCACCTTGTCCAGACGGACGGTGTGCCGCTTCATGTGGTCCATCAGGCGGCCGGGAGTGGCGACCACGATCTGGGGGTCCTTTTTCAGCTGGGTGATCTGCTTCTCAATGGGCTGTCCGCCGTAGAGACAGACCACCCGCACGCCCTCCTTGAAGGCGCACAGGTCCCGCAGCTCGTTCTGGATCTGGATGGCCAGCTCCCGGGTGGGGGCCAGGACCAGGGCGCTGATGTGGCTGTTTTCCGGGTCGATGTGCTCCACCATGGGGATGCCGAAGGCAAAGGTCTTGCCGGTGCCGGTGGGGGCCTTGGCAATTACGTCCTTCCACTCCATGAAGTAGGGGATGGCGCCGCCCTGGACGGGAGTTGCCTGGACATATCCTTTTTTATTGATGGCCCGCATGAGCTCCGGAGAGAGCCCCAGCTGGCTGTACTGTACTTCTTGGTTTACGATCTCGCCGTTGATTTCCATTGTGTTCCTTCCTTTTCTGTATCGATAGGGTGATTCAAGGCCAACCACATACGACACAGCTCGGTCGAAACGCCCTTTGCCCGGCGCGGCCTTAAATCAGATAGGAGCGGGATGATCTCCACCCCCACTTTATGGGGTATATTTTATCATAGTTTGGCCTGTCACGCAAGAAAAAGCACACAGGGTCCCGGACGGGGCGGGGCATTTTATTTTAGATTTCCGCGCTTTTTTCAGGCAAACAGTGTATAATAGATAAATCTTAACCATATAAGGAGGACGCGATATGTGTACCGCAATCAGCTGCCGCTGGCAGGATCACTACTTTGGCCGCAATCTGGATATTGAGGTCTCCTACCGGGAACAGGTGGTCATCACTCCCCGGGGCCGGCACTACGCCCTGCGCAGCGGGACCCAGTTCCGGACCCAGACGGCCCTCATCGGCATGGCGTCTGTGGTGGGGGACACCGCCCTGTACTACGAGGCCGCCAATGAGAAGGGCCTGTGCGCCGCCGGCCTGAACTTTCCCGGCGTGGCCGTGTACCACGAGCCCAGGGAGGGGATGGACAACATCACCCCCTTTGAGCTGATCCCCTGGATCCTGGGCCAGTGCGGGAGCGTCCGGGAGGCCCGGGTCCTGCTGGAGCGGCTGAACCTCACCAACATCCCCTTCTCCCCCCAGATGCCCCTGGCCCCCCTGCACTTCATGTTCAGCGACGGCCGGGAGTCCCTGGTGGCCGAGCCGAGAGAGGACGGCCTGAAGCTCTATGACAACCCCTACCATGTGATGACCAACAATCCGCCCTTCGAGTACCACCTGTGGAACCTGCGCAACTACCGCCACCTGTGCCCGGCCAACCGGGAGAACCGGTTCAGCCCGGCCTACGAGCTGGGGGACTACGCCGTGGGCATGGGCGCCGTGGGTCTGCCCGGAGACGTCTCCAGCGCCTCCCGCTTTGTGCGCACCGCCTTCCACCTGGCAAACTCCCGGGGCGGCGAGACCGAGCTGGACCGGGTGACCGAGTTCTTCCACATCCTGGACACGGTGGCCATGGTGCGGGGCGCCGCCATCACCAACGACGGCAAGGAGGATATCACCCTGTATACCTGCTGCATTGACGCCGCCCACGGGATCTACTACTACAAAACCTACGGCAACAGCCAGCTGACCGCCATCCGCATGGATCAGGTGGACCTGGACGGAGATCAGCTCTACTGCTACGACCTGAACAGGAGCCAGCAGATCTGCTGGGGCAACTGAGCCGCACAAAGGGCGCAAGCGAGGCGATGACGATGGAAAAGAGAGGGGCTGCTCCGCCGGCTGCCGGTGGGCTGGGCCGGCTGTTTTTGGACTTTTTGAAATTCGGCTGCTTCACCTTCGGGGGCGGCTGGAGCATTGTGGCCCAGATGCAGGCCCTGTATGTGGAGCGGCAGCAGCTCCTCACCGCTGAGGAGCTGCTGGATCTGACCAGCGTCAGCCGCAGCATCCCGGGGGTCATGGTGGCCAACGTGGCCATGATGTTCGGCTGCCGGATGGCCGGTCTGGCGGGCGGGATCGTCTGTGTCCTGGGCCTGGCCCTGCCCCCGCTGGTCCTTTTGTCGGTGCTCACCTTCTGCTATACCGCCGTCCGGGACAACCCCTGGGTGATGGCCGCCATGACCGGGGTGCGGGCCGCGGTGGTCCCCATTATGATCTCTGCCGTGACCGGCATGGTGAAGGGGGCCTTCCGGGTCCCGCCCTGCCTGGCGGTGACGGCGGTCAGCTTCGCTCTGTACCTGTTTCTGGATGTGAGCTGCGTGTGGCTGGTCCTGCTGGGGGCGGCCTGCGGCCTGCTCATCAGCGAGTATCTGCTCCGAAAGGGGGAGAAGCTGCCGTGATCCTGCTGGAACTGTTCTGGAGCTTTGCCAAGATCGGCTTTACCAGCTTCGGCGGGCTGTCCATGGTGCCGCTGATCTCCAGCGAGATGCTGGACCACGGGTGGATGACCGCTGTGGAGGTGACCGACATCGTGGCCATGGCCGAGATGACCCCCGGCCCCCTGGGCCTGAACTGCGCCACCTTTGCCGGGATGCGCACCGCCGGCCTGGCCGGAGCGGTGGCGGCCAATCTGGGGGCGGTGGCCCCCACCCTGACCCTCACCGCCCTGGCGGCCGTGTTTTTCACCCGGTTTCAAAAGAGCAATGCCATGCGCCGGGTGATGCTGGGGGTCCGCCCCGCCTGTATCGGCATGATCCTGGGGGTGATCGTCTCCCTGTCCCTGAGCAGCTACACCGTCCAAGGCGGTCTGGACCCGACCTCCCTGGGCATCGGTCTGGCGGCCCTGGTGATGCTGATGAAATTCAAGCTGAGCGTCCCCAAGGTCATTCTCCTGTCGGCCGGACTGGGACTGCTGACCAAGCTGATCCCCTAGAATCCCGAAAGGAGTCCTGCCCATGCACACCCTGAAAAAAGTTTATCTGGAGATCACCGACGTGTGCAATCTCCGGTGCGAATTCTGCCCCGGCACCCGGCGGGAGAAGCGCTTTCTCACCCCGGAGGAGTTCTCCCTGCTGGCCGGGCGGATCCGCCCCCACACCCGGTACTTATATCTTCACCTCATGGGGGAGCCCCTGCTCCACCCCCAGCTCCCCCGGCTGCTGGAGATGGCCGACGGGCTGGGCTTCCGGGTGATGATCACCACCAACGGCGTCCTGCTGCCCCAGCGGGCGGAGCTTCTGTGCGAAAGCCCCGCCGTGGAGCGGGTCAGCGTCTCCCTCCACTCCTTCGAGGGCAACGAGGGGGCGGGGGACCTGTCCGGCTACCTGGACGGCTGTGTCAGCTTTGCCCAAAAGGCCGCCCAAGCCGGCAAGCGCTGCGCCCTGCGCCTTTGGAACCTGGACGGCGAGGAGGTCCGGGGGGCCAACCGGCAGAACGACGCCATCCTGGACCGGCTCCACCGGGCCTTCCCCGGAGCGTGGAAGGAGGGCCCCCGTGGGATCACCATGGCCGATCGGGTCTATCTGGAGTGGGGCGAGCGGTTTGAGTGGCCCGACCTCACCGCCCGGCAAGGGGACGGCTCCGGCTTCTGCTACGGGCTGCGGGACCATGTGGGGGTGCTGTGCGACGGCACTGTGGTCCCCTGCTGCCTGGACCACGAGGGGGACGTGTCCCTGGGCAACCTCTTTCGGCAGGAGCTGGAGGACATCCTCTCCACCCCCCGGGCCCGGGCCATTTACGACGGCTTCTCCCAAAAGCGCACCGTGGAGGAGCTGTGCAGCCGGTGCGGCTTCATCCACCGGTTCCGGTGAGCCCTCTGGGTCTGAGCGGACGGGAATGGAACAAAATAGGAAAGGAGCCGGAAGCGACTGCTTCCGGCTCCTTTTGTTTATTTTTCTTCGCCCTCCGGCCGGATGACCTCCACCCGGATCTCCAGCACCCGGCGGTGCTCCACCCGGGTGACGGTGACGTCCAGACCCTCGGCCTGGAACCGGTCGCCCACCTCGGGCACCCGGCCCACCTGCTCCAGCACCCAGCCGGACACGGTGGCCGCGTCACAGGTCCCCTTGACGGAGAACAGGTCGTACATATCGTCCAGGTCGGCGGAGCAGGCGATGAGGTAGCTGCCGTCCTCCTGCTTCTGGAAGGTCTCGATGACCTCGTCGTGCTCGTCCCAGATCTCGCCCACCAGCTCCTCCAGGATGTCCTCCAGGGTGGCGATGCCCTCGGTGCCGCCGTACTCGTCCACCACCACAGCCATGTGGGCCTTGTGGCTCTGGAGCACCTGCAAAAGCTCGGAGATCCTGGTGCTGCCCGTGGTGTACAGCACGGGGGCCTTCAGATTGGACAGCATGGTCTCGCCCCGGTAGCGGGCCGCGTAGAAGTCCTTCTCATGGATGACGCCCACGATGTTGTCGATGGTGTCGTGGTAGACAGGCAGGCGGGAGTAGCCGCTCTCGGCGAACAGGGAGGCCGCCTTCTCCATGGGGTCCTCCTCCTCCACCGCCACCAGGTCCACCCGGGGGGTGAGGATGTCGTAGACCTCCATGTCGTTGAAGCCGATGGCCGCGCGGATCAGGTCGCTCTCGTGCTCGCCCAGACCGCCCTCGGTCTCCGCCTGGTCCACCATGCCCACCAGCTCCTCCTCGGTGATGCCCTCGCTGCCGCTGTGGCGGAATACCTTGCTCAGCAGCTTTTTCCACTGGGTAAACAGCCAGTTCAGCGGGGTGAATACCACCACCAGGACCTTGAGCAGGGGGTAAGCGGTCATGGCCCAGCGCTCGGGGTACTCCTTGGCCAGGCTCTTGGGGGACACCTCGCCAAAGACCAGGATGATGATGGTCAGGGCGATGGTGGAGATGGTGGGTCCGTACTCGTGGAACCACTTGGTACACAGCACGGTGGCCACCGTGGTGGCGGTGATATTGACGATGTTGTTGCCGATCAGAAGGGTGGAGAGGAGCTTGTCATAGTCCTCTGCCAGGGCCAGGGTGCGGGCGGCCCGCAGGTCGCCGTTGTCGGCCTTGTTTTTCAGGCGGATGCGGTTCAAAGAGGTGAAGGCAGTCTCCGAGGCGGAAAAATATCCGGATAAGATGACCAGGATCACCAGGGCGATGAGCATGCCTATACTGGTACTGTCCATTTGGGACGAATCAACTCTGCTTTCTTTTATAAATTTGGGAAAATCCCAGGGTTGTTGCAGAGTATATCACAACTTTTTTGGGAATTCAAGGGATATGCGCGAATTGATGCCCACGGCCGGGCGGGCGGCCGGGGCCTTATTGCAGGGAGGGCCTGGGCAGGATTTGACAAAGAAGCTTATAATAGGAGAGAGAGTCATCGGTTATTGCTGGAAGAAAGAGGGAACACTATGAAGTATGACGTCAATCTTCGGCACCTGGAGTATTTTGTCAGGGTGGCCAAGCAGGGTTCCATCAACAAGGCGGCACAGAGTCTCTATATCTCGCAGCCCTACCTGGGAAAGATCATCCACGACCTGGAGGAGACGCTGGGGGCCAGGCTGTTTCACCGCAGCCGTTCCGGCGTGACTCTGACCCCGGACGGGGTGGAATTTCTCAGCCATGCGGAGCGGATCCTCACCGAAATGGACAGCTTTTCCCTGAAAAAGATCTCGGAGCCGGAGGAATCTCAGGCCCTGGCCGTGTCCATGACCCGGTTTTCCCACATCATGGAGAGCTTCAGCGAGGTGGTCCTGCGCCATAAGGACCAGCCCTCCTTCTCCCACCGGCTGTATGAGGGCAACGCCGACGAGGTACTGGAGGACGTGGCCAACGGCCGGGTGGATGTGGGCGTCTTTCATTTTGACAGCCGCCGCCACCAGGAGATGGAGCGGATCTTTGAGAAGCTGGGGCTGGAGTACCACTTCCTGGCCCATGTGGAGCCCCACATCATCCTCTCCTGCCGCCATCCCCTGATCCAGCAGGGAAAACCCATCAACCTGCACACCCTGTCGGAGTACGGCTTTCTGTGGTACCTGGGCCAGTGCGATGACTACATCTATCAGCTGCTGGCCGAGGGGGAGCAGGACACGGAAAAGATGCGCTCCCATATCACCTATCTCTCCAGCCGGGCCACGCTGCTGTATATGATCTCCACCAGCGACTGTTACAGCATCGGCATCCACGACTTTGCACTCCAGGAGGCGGGGTACCACTCCACCTCCATTCCCATCCAGAACTGCGGCTTTATGCTGGAATTCGGCTACGTCACCGCCGCTGACCGCCCCCTCTCCCCCATCAGCCGGGAATTTATTGAGGATCTGACCTGTCGGCTGACGTGATTAAAAAGTGCATAAAACTTTTGAATTTTGCTATATAGTATTTGGCTATAAGGGATAGAGCCGATAGGAATGACAGAGTTTAGCGGATCTGTGCTATAATGGACCCAGACAGGAAATCACTGGAGGGATCTATATGCAGGAAATTGTGGCGAAGGCCCTGGAGCTGGGGAGAGCCAAGACCTCAGAGGGCCACGTGGCCACCTATATCCCGGAGCTGGGCAAGGTGGACGGCAGCCAGCTGGGTATCAGTATCCATTCCATTACCGGAGAGCGGATCGCAGTGGGCGACACCAACGTGCGCTTCAGCATCCAGAGTATCTCCAAGCTCTTCTCGCTGGCCATGGCCCTGGAGCTGTGCGGCCCCAAGGCGGTATTCAAAAACGTGGGCATGGAGCCATCGGGCGACCCATTTAACTCCCTGATCAAGCTGGAGAACACCGACAGCTCCCCCTATAACCCCATGATCAATGCGGGGGCCATTGCTGTGTGCAGCTACCTGACCCCTGTGCTGCCCTTTGAAAAGATGATGGAGACCGTCCGCAAGCTGTGCATGGACGACGAGATCGTCATGGACGAGAAGGTCTATCAGTCGGAGATGGACCACATCTCCCGCAACCGGGCCATCGCCTACCTGCTGGAGAGCAAGGGCTATCTGGTGGGCGGCGTGGAGGAGTCCCTGGACTTCTATGTGAAGATGTGCTCCCTGAGCGTCACCTCGGACAGTCTGGCGGGCATGGGCCTGCTGCTGGCCAACGACGGCATCCTGCCCCGGACCGGGGAGCGGGTGCTGAAGAGCGAGACCGTCAAAACGGTCAAAACCATCATGCTGACCTGTGGGATGTACGACGGCTCGGGCGAATTTGCCGTGCGGGTGGGCATCCCCTCCAAGAGCGGCGTGGGCGGCGGACTGCTGTCCGTGGTGGACCGGGAGCTGGGCATCGGTATTTTCGGCCCCGCCCTGGACGCCAAGGGCAACAGCGTGGCCGGTGAATGTGTATTGGAGTACCTGTCCAAGGCGCTTCATTTACATATATTTGACAACCGCAGAAGGTGAAGCTGCGTTTGTCACCTGTGTGCGAGCAAAGAAAAGAGAAGAAAGAAGGTAATCACCCATGTTAGATCTTTACTCTAAGTTTATTGGCAGTCTGAGCAACTATCTGTATACCTACATCCTGATCATCCTTCTGCTGGGCGGCGGCATCTACTTCACCATCCGCACCAAAGGCGTCCAGCTGCGTTACCTGGTCGAATCCTTCCGCGTCATCCTGCAGAAGGACGAGTCCGACAAGAACTCCATCTCCTCCTTCCAGGCCCTGATGGTCTCTACCGCCTCCCGCGTGGGCACCGGCAACATCGCCGGCATCTCCACCGCCATCTGCACCGGCGGCCCCGGCGCCATCTTCTGGATGTGGGTCACCGCCATCCTGGGCGCTGCCACCGCATTTGTGGAGGGCACCCTGGCCCAGATCTATAAGCGCCGCGCCGAGGACGGAAGCTCCTACGGCGGCCCCGCCTACTACATCGAGAGCGCCCTGAAGAAGAAGTGGCTGGGCGTGATCTACGCCGTGTTCATGATCCTGACCTACATGATCGGCTTCAACCTGGTGGCCTCCTTCAACGTGGCCGACTCCTTCAAGCCGTACAGCTTCTACGACGCCAAGATGACCCCCATCATCGTGGGCGTCCTGCTGGCCGCTCTGTTCGCCATCTGCATCTCCGGCGGCGGCAAGCAGATCTCCAAGATCACCGGCGTGATCGTGCCCATCATGGGCGCCGTGTACATCGCCGCTGCTCTGCTGATGATCGTGCTGCACTACGACCGCATCCCCGCCATGTTCTCCTCCATCTTCTCCCAGGCCTTTGATTTCAAGGCCATCTTCGGCGGCTTTGCCGGCTCCGTGGTGATGCTGGGCATCAAGCGCGGCCTGTTCTCCAACGAGGCCGGCGTGGGCGCCGCTGCCTCCGCCGCCGGTTCCGCCGGTGTCACCCACCCTGTGAAGCAGGGCCTGGTCCAGGTGCTCTCCGTCATCATCGACACCCTGATCATCTGCACCGCCACCGCCTTCCTGCTGCTGTGCTCCGGCGTGGAGCCCACCGGTGAGCTGGCCGGCATGCCCTATGTCCAGACCGCTATGTCCAACGTGTTCGGCCAGGGCGGCGTCATCTTCATCACCGTGGCGCTGTTCTTCTTCGCCTTCACCACCCTGCTGGGCAACTACTTCTTTGCCGAGACCGGCATGGCCTATCTGTGCGGCAAGACCCCCAGCAAGGCCGTCCGCACCGCCCAGAAGCTGCTGGCCATCGTTGTGGTCTACTTCGGCGCTGTGGCCAAGATGAACGTGGTGTGGGACACCGCCGACGTGCTCATGGGCCTGATGGCCGTGATCAACGTGCCCGTCATCTTCCTGCTGATCAAGCCGGTCACCGGTTGTCTGAGAGACTATGTCAGCCAGAAGAAGGATGGCAAGAACCCTGTGTTCAAGGCCGAGACCATTGGCCTGAAGGGCAAGACCGATTTCTGGCAGTAAGCCCTTAACCCCCGACGACAAAAGGACCCGTCCGCGGCGCTGGCCGACGGACGGGTCCTTTTTGGAAAAAGCCGGGTACAAAGCGGAAATAAAGCCGAAAAAAATACAGGGAGTTTATGCGAAGTACAAAAAACGTCTCCCCCTGGGGGGAGACGTTTTGACGTCCGGGGGAAATCAGCCCAGGCTGCGCCGGTCGTTGAGGGCGGCGCAGAAGGCCAGGGACAGGAAGGCAACATCCTTGTTGTCGCTGCGGGAGGTCAGTGCCACGGGGATCTTGGCGCCCACCACCACGCCGCAGGTCCGGGCGTGGGCGTGCATCTGCCAGCACTTGACGATCAGGTTGCCGGCCAGCAGGCTGGGGGCGATGATGCCGTCGAACTGGCCGGACAGCTGGGAGGGATAGTTCTTCAGCCGGGCGGCCTCCTTGGACAGGATCAGGTCGTAGGAGACGGGGCCCTCCAGCTGGCAGTTGGCGATGGGCCGCTCCCTGTGCTCGCGGATCAGCTCCTGGGCCTCGATGGTGTCCTTCATGTGGAAGCTGACCTGCTCCACCAGGGCCAGCAGGGCCAGCTTGGGGTTGTCATAGCCCAGCAGCTCCAGAGTCTCGGTCATGTTCTGGATGATCTTCTTTTTCTGCTGGAGGTTGGGCTCGATGGTCACGGTGACGTCACCGATGGCGATGAGCTTGGGGTACTCGGGCATGCTCACCAGGTCGATGTGGGTGAGCAGCTTGTCGGTGCGCAGGCCGTTTTTCCGGTCCAGCAGGGGCATGAGGAACTCCCGGGTCTGGATGTTGCCGCGCATGAGCACGTCTCCCTCCCCCCGGTTGATCAGGTCGATGGCCATTTGGGTGACGTTGTCCTCAGGGGCCGCCGGGATCAGCTGATAGGGCTTGTCCTTCAGGCCCAGCCTGGCCAGCATGGGCTCCACCTTGGCGGGATCACCCACCAGAATGGGGGCGGCGAAGCCGGCGTCCTGGGCGTCGAAGGCCCCCAGCAGGATGTTCTCGGCGTCTGCGCCGGCGATCACCACCCGCTCTTTGCGGAAAGACTGTTTGGCACGCTCCACGATCTGTTCAAAACAATTCAGTTCCATACCTGTTCTCCTTCCATATCTGTGTCCGTGTTGGCGGACCCCGCGATCTCAGCTTCTATTGTACACGGGGGCGGAGCAAGTCACAAGGGCAAAAGGTCACTTTCTCCATCCCCGCCCCACTTTTTCCCCCGAAAATCGGGGTATGTTTTCCACATACGGAAGCTTTTTGGTGGAAAAATTGACAGGACGGTGCTTTCGTGTTATCTTCAAGTTCAAACGAGGACCGAGGAGGCGGCACACATGGAGGAAAACAAGCCCCACAAGCGCCGGGTGCGCTATAAGGGGACCCACCCCAGGACATTTGCGGAGAAGTACAAGGAGCGGGACCCGGAGAAGTACGCCGACACGGTGGAGAAGATCATCCAGAAGGGCCACACCCCCGCCGGAATGCACATCTCCATCATGGTGGACGAGATTTTGGACTTTCTGGACATCAAGCCCGGCCAGCAGGGCCTGGACGCCACCCTGGGCTACGGCGGCCACACCCTGCGCATGCTCCAGAAGCTGGACCACCGGGGCCACATCACCGGCCTGGACGTGGACCCCATCGAGTCGGAAAAGACCCGGGTCCGGCTGGAGCAGAAGGGCTTCGGCCCGGAGGACGTCACCGTGCGGCTGATCAACTTCGCCAACATCGACCAGGTGGCCGCGGAGACGGGGCCCTTTGACTTTGTGCTGGCCGACCTGGGGGTGTCCTCCATGCAGATCGACGACCCCGCCCGGGGCTTCTCCTTCAAACACGCCGGTCCTCTGGACCTGCGGCTGGACCCAGAGCACGGGATCTCGGCGGCGGAGCGGCTGAAGACCGTGGAAAAGGAGGAGCTGATCGGCATGCTGGAGGAAAACTCCGACGAGCCCTATGCCCGGGAGATCACCAAGGCGGTGCTGGAGCGCCGCCGCCGCAAGCGCCCCCTGGAGACCACCACCGACCTGGTGGAGGCCATTGAGGAGGCCCTCTCCTTCCTCCCCCAGGGGGAGCGGAAGGAGGCGGTAAAGAAGTCCTGCCAGCGGACCTTCCAGGCCCTGCGCATCGACGTGAACAGCGAATTTGAGGTGCTCTATCAGTTTCTGGAAAAGCTGCCCGGGGTGCTCAAGCCCGGCGGACGGGCGGCCATCCTCACCTTCCACTCCGGCGAGGACCGGCTGGTGAAGCAGTCCTTCCGCCAGCTGGAGCGGGAGGGCGTGTACAGCCAGGTGGCCAGGGACGTGATCCGGCCCTCGGCGGAGGAGTGCCGCCGCAACAGCCGGGCCACCTCCACCAAGATGCGCTGGGCCGTCAAGGCGTGATAAAATCCCCTGAACGGCCTGGTTCCAAGGCCGCTCAGGGGATTTTCAATGCAGAGATCCGGAGCGCTCCGCCCGCTTACGCGGGGTTGGAGGCGCGGACCAGACCGATGGCCTCCTGCCGGTGGGCGGGGATCAGGCCGCGGAAGTAGGTGTTGCGCTCCAGCACGTGGAGGAGCAGGGGGCCCAGGGCGTAGCAGGCCACCAGCTCACCCAGGCCCACGGTGAAGGCGTTCAGGGCGTAGGCGGGCCAGAAAGCGGCGCCGAAGCCGCCGGTGGTGGACCAGGCGATGGTGGCGCCCACAATGGCGGCGTTGCACAGCACCGGGGGCAGCGGGGCCAGCCAGCGGTTCCGCACCCGCTGGGTCATCAGGCAGGCCAGCAGGGTGGCCAGGGAGCCCATCACCACATCCACCAGGCCGAAGGGGGAGGCCAGGTTGACCAGGATGCAGCCGATGAACAGTCCCGGCGTGGCGGCGGGATACAGGAAGGGCAGCACCGTCATGGCCTCGGCCACCCGCAGCTGGATCCCATGGTACGGGGGGAGGGGCAGTCCCATGGTGAGGACGAAGTAGACGGCGGCCACCACAGCGGCCAGGGTCAGGTCTCGGATCGTAAATTTGCGCATAAAAAACCTCCATTTTTTGTTTAGAGAACGACGGGCGAAGCCGCCGAACGAACACAGAGACAGCGCAGCTCTGTGCTTGGACGAGATGTAGAAACTCGTCAGGAAAATCATAACACACAGCGGCCCCCCTGTCCAGAGCAAAAACAGCGCATCAGACCAATGTTCGGTCTGATGCGCTGTTTTTTATACCTGGGCGTACTCCCGGCCGGGGTCTGGCCGGGTCCCGGCGGTCCCGGCGGCCCGGCGTCTGGCCCGGAGCTTGGTCAGCTCGCAGATGGGGATGGGGGCAGCGGCCAGCAGGCCCACCGCCAGCCACTGGGCCGGGTCCATGGGCAGGACGGAGAACACCCCCTGGAGGGGCGGGATGAGCAGCACCGCCAGCTGGAGCAGCAGGCCGGTGAGGAAGGCCCGGTTCATAGCCGGGTTGGAGAGAACCCCCTGGGCAAAGAGGGAGCGGTCCTCGCTGCGCACGTTGAAGGCGTGGAACAGCTGGCTCAGGGTCAGGGTGGCGAAGGCCATGGTGTTGGCGGTCTCCCCCTCCAGCCCCGGCCGGCCCAGCACCCGCAGGCCCAGGAAGTAGGCGGCCAGGGTCAGTCCCCCCACCATCAGGCCCTGCCAGGCCAGGCGCAGAGAGAAGGCCCGGTCGAAGAGCCCCTGGTCGGCCCGGCGGGGCGGCTGGTCCATCACGCCCTCCTCCACCGGCTCCACCCCCAGGGCCAGGGCGGGCAGGGAGTCGGTGACCAGGTTGAGCCACAGCAGCTGCACGGGGACCAGGGGCATCTGCCCCAGGTCCAGCACCGTGGCCAGAAAGACGGTGAGCAGCTCGCCGATGTTGCAGGAGAGCAGGTAGTGGATGGCCTTGCGGATGTTGGCATAGATCCCTCTCCCCTCCTCCACCGCCTGGACGATGGTGGAGAAGTTGTCGTCGGTGAGCACCATCTCGGCAGCCCCCTTGGCCACGTCGGTGCCGCTGCGGCCCATGGCGCAGCCGATGTCCGCCGCCTTCAGGGCAGGGGCGTCGTTGACCCCGTCCCCGGTCATGGCTACCACCTTCCCCCGCTTCTGCCAGGCCCGGACGATCCGCATTTTATGCTCCGGTGTCACCCGGGCAAAGACAGAAAAGCGGTCAATGTCCTCCTCCAGCATGGACTGGGGCATAAAATCCAGCTCCGCCCCGGTGACGGCCAGATCCCCCGGGCGGCAGATGTCCAGCTCCCGGGCGATGGCCAGGGCGGTGGAGCGGTGGTCGCCGGTGATCATCACCGGCCGGACCCCGGCGGCGTGGCACAGGGCCACGGCCCGGGCCACCTCCTTCCTGGGGGGATCGGCCATGCCGAACAGGCCCAGGAAGGTCAGCTCCTGCTCCAGCTGCTCGCCATCTAACCGGGCGGGCAGCCGGGGCAGCTCCCGCCGGGCAACCGCCAGCACCCGCATGGCCCGCCGGGCCATGTCCTCGTTGGCGGCCAGCACCCGGTCCCGGTCGGACTGGGTCAGCGGCCCCCTTGGGCCGTATGTACACCGGGCCAGCAGCACATCGGGGGCCCCCTTCACCAGCATGACCACCCCGCCGCCGGGGGCGGTGTGGAAGGTGGACATCCGCTTGCGGGTGGAGTCGAAGGGCAGCTCCCCCACCCGGGGCAGCTGGTCCTCCAGCTTGGTCTGGTCCACCCCCTCCTGGGCGGCGGCCACCACCAGGGCGGTCTCGGTGGGGTCCCCCGCGGCCGCGGGCGCCCCCGCCCGCCACTCCAAACGGGCGTCGGAGCAGAGACAGCCGGCCAGCAGGGCGTCCCGCCGGTGTCCCCCGGCGGGGACCCACAGCTGCTGCACGGTCATCCGGTTCTGGGTCAGGGTGCCCGTCTTGTCCGAGCAGATCACCCCGGCACAGCCCAAAGTCTCCACCGCCGTCAGCTTCTTCACGATGGCCCCCCGCCCCGCCATCCGCTGGACCCCCAGGGTGAGCACGATGGTGACGGTGGCGGGCAGGCCCTCGGGGATGGCGGCCACCGCCAGGGAGACCGCCGTGAGGAACATCTCCAGCATCTCCTTCCCCTGGAGCAGCCCCACCCCGAACATGAGGGCGCAGACACACAGGCAGAGAAAGGACAGGGTCTTGGAGATCTCGGCCATCCGCCGCTGGAGGGGGGTGGGCTGGGGCTTGTCATCCAGCAGCATCCGGGCGATGGCCCCCATCTGGGTGTCCATCCCGGTGGCGCACACCAGGGCGGTGCACCGGCCCGCTGTGACCAGGGTGCCCGAGAGGACCATGTTGGTCCGGTCCCCCACCGCCGTATCCGCCGGGAGGGGGCCGCAGGGCCCCTTTTCCACCGACTGGGACTCCCCCGTCATGGCGCTCTCATCGCAGCGCAGTCCGGCGCAGGTCAGCAGACGGCAGTCGGCCGGGACCTGGTCCCCCGCCTCCAGCAGGATCACGTCCCCGGGGACCAGGCGGGCGGACTCCAGTCTGGTCTGACGATTGTCCCGCATGGCCCTGGCCGTGGGGGAGGCCCCCCTGCGCAGGGCCTCCAGCGCCCGCTGGGCGTGGTCCTCCTGGGACAGGGAGAGGATGTTGTTGACCACCACGATCACCAGGATGATGGCGGCGTCCAGCCAGTCCTCTCCCCCGCTGGCCAGCAGGGACAGCACCGCCGCCCCCAGCAGCACCAGGATCATGGGGTCCTTCATCAGGGCCAGGGCCCGGCGCAGCAGCCCCGGCCGCCTGGGCGGCTCCAGCTCGTTGGGCCCCCAGCGCTCCAGGCGCTGGTCCGCCTGCCGCCCGGTCAGGCCCTCCGGCCCGGCCTCCAATTCCTCCCACAGGATCTCTATGGGCCGGCTGTGCCAATCGCCCATCTCCTCACACTCCTTTCCTTGTCCTACCAGTATAGCCACAGGGCTGTCCATTTTTTAGGGAAAGGAGGGGGTTGTCCGCCCCAAAGAAAAAATCCTTGACAAAGGGGAGCTGAGGTGCTATGGTTAGTTACACAAGTAATGAACCAATGAACAAGGAGGTGCCGGTGTTGCACGGGACGCTGAACGACCAGTCCCTGATCTATCTGCAGATCGCCCAGATGATCGAGGACGATATCCTGCGCCAGGTCTACCGGGAGGAGGAACAGGTGCCCTCCACCAACGAGCTGGCCCGGGCCTACCACATCAACCCGGCCACGGCAGCTAAGGGGCTGAACCTGCTGGCCGGCGAGGGCATTCTATATAAAAAGCGGGGGATCGGCATGTTTGTTTCCAAGGGCGCGGAAAAACTGGTAAAGCAGAAGCGGAAAGCGGCATTTTACGACGGATATATCAAGCCTCTGGTGCGGGAGGGCCGGTCCCTGTCCCTCACCGGGGCGGAGCTGGTGGCTATGATCCAACAGGCCATTGAGGAAGGAGAACAGGTATGAATACAGGAATCCTGAAAGCCGAGGGTGTGTGCAAATCCTACGGGAAGGAGCAGGTGCTGGACCATCTGGATCTGGAGCTGCTGCCCGGCAAGATCTACGGCCTGGTGGGCCGCAACGGCGTGGGCAAGACCACCCTGCTGGGCATTCTCACCGCCCAGAACACCATGGACAGCGGCAGCGTGACCTACGACGGACAGCCGGTGTGGGAAAATCAGAAGGTCCTGGAGCAGATCTGCTTCTCCCGGGAGCTGGGCACAGCCCAGCCCATGGGCGGGGCCAACGCCTTTAAGGTCAAGTTCTATCTGGAAACCGCCGCCATCTTCTACCCCAACTGGGACCGGGAGTACGCCGACCGCCTGCTCAAGGAGTTCAAGCTGGACAGGAAGAAGCGGGTGAGCACCCTGTCCAAGGGCCAGCAGTCCATGCTGACCATCCTCATCGCCCTGGCCAGCCGGGCGCCCCTGACCATCCTGGACGAGCCGGTGGCGGGGCTGGACGTGGTGATGCGGGAGCGGTTCTACCAGCTGCTGCTGGAGGACTACGCCCAGACGGGCCGGACCTTCGTCGTCTCCACCCACATCATCGAGGAGGCCGCCTCGGTCTTTGAGCGGGTGCTCATCCTGGACCGGGGGCGGATGATCGAGGACTGCCCCACCGACGAGCTGGTGGATCAGTTCCGCTACCTCTCCGGGCGGGATGACGCGGTGGACGCCGCCGTCGTCGGGCTCCCCGTCCTGTCCACCCACCAGATGGGCCGCCACAAGACGGTGGCCGTCCGGGGCCGGGGGGAGGAGCTGGACGCCCTCCAGTCCGCCGAGGTGGACGTCTCCCCTATGAACCTGCAAAATGTCTTTGTCGCCCTGTGCGGTCACGGGGATGAAGGGTAAAGGGGGCACAGCCATGAAACGATGTGTGCGCTATCAGGTCAAATGCGTCCTGCCCATGGTGGGGGCGATTGCCGGGTTTGCCGCCGTGGTGCTGCTGGGGAATCTGCTTTTGGGCAAGGGGGAGAATGCCCTGGGCCACCTGAGCCAGCTCCTGTCCATCTACCTGCAGGCCTTTCCCCTTGTGAATGCTATGTTTATGCTGGTGTACGGGGTCTCCCTGTTCAGTACCTATTTTAACAACGGCCTGGCCATGGGGGCCACCCGGAAGGACCTGTTCTGGTCCGCCCAGCTGGGGGGACTGATGCTCCTGGCGGCGGGCTGGGCCATCCAGCTGGTATTCGATCTGATCATTGCCCGGATGGGCTTGGGTCAGACTGGAGATTACTGGTTGGACATAGTGCCGGGCAGCTGGAACCTGATGCTCCTGCCCGTTTTCCTCTTGATCATCGCCGCAGGGGGCTGGGTGGGACGGATCATGTGCCGCAGAACGGTGCTGGGGATTGTCCTGCTGGTGGTGGGGATCCTCGTCTGCATGGTGCTGCTGATGATCTCCGTGTTGTTGTACGACCCCTTGGATTTGCAGCGGTGGGGCAACCTGACCGAAATTGTGACAGGGATCTCCATCATTCTCTTTGTCTTGGCGGAGATCCTGCTCTGGCGGGAGAGCAAGAAAGTGGTGGTAAAATGAACTATATCCGGATCAATAAAGGGGATCTGTGGGTGACAGCCGCCGTGGAGGCGGGCCTGTTCCTTCTGGTCCACATCGTCACCATCCTGGCCCTGCTGATCACCAGGGAGCAGTCCTCCGTCCTCCTCGGAGGGACCCTCCTGCCCATCGCGGGGGCCATCATTCTCCTGGTCCTGACGGGCACCGCCGTGCTGAACCACTTCGACTACCTGATAACCTTCGGCTGCACCCGGAAGCGGGCGCTGGCCAATGTCCTGGGCTACCTGGGCGCCCTGTCCGGGGTGCTTCTGGTCCTGAGCTGGGGGCTGAGCGCCCTGGAGCGGGCTGTTTTCCCCAGCCTGTGGAAGGCTGTGCTGGGCGTCTCCCAGATCCGCATGGAGAGCCTGATGGTGCCCGAGGGCAGCCTCCCCCCGTCGGATATCCTCTTTGTGGAGGACATGTCCCTGAGCTGGTGGTGGGCCCCTCTGATCCTGCTGGCCGGCATTGTGATCGGCCTGGTGGGCGGAGCGGTGATCCACCGCTTTGGAAAGCGGGGCGGCTGGTGCCTCTGGGCCGTCTATATGGCGGTGTGCCTGGTGGCCCCCAGCTGGCTGGAGCGGATCTCCACCAGCATGGCCGCCACGGTGTGCATCCTGGCCATCATCACCCTGGTCCTGGGCCTGATCTGGGCGGTCTGGGACCTGCTCCGCGGGCCAATCCGGCGGTAAAAGCAAAAAAAGCTCCTGTTTCCCTGGGGAAACAGGAGCTTTTTGTTATGAGTGGGTGGATGGAAGGCGGGAGCGTCAGGGGGCGGTCTCGGCGGCGTAGTCGGCCACCAGGGTCTGGCTCAGGCGGAGCACATCCTCCCCCTTGCGCACCCGCAGGGAGAGATAAGGCTTCTCCCCCGGGGAGAAGAGCAGGCGGTTTTTGTATTTCTCGCTGCCGCACAGCTCGGACACCCGGCGCAGATCGAATTCCGGGATGGTAAAGAGGAGCATCCCGTGGCGCTGGGTGATCTCCGTGATGCCGCAGTCGGCGGCGGCCGCCCGCATGAGGGCCACGGAGATCAGGTTGTTCACCGTCTTGGGGGGATCGCCGTACCGGTCGATGAGCTCATCCATCAGGTCGTCCGCGTCCTCCTCGCTGCGGATGCGGGCGATGCGGCGGTAGAGGTCCATGCGCTGCTCGGCGGAGGGCACATACCGGTCGGGCACCGAGGCGGCCACACTCAGGTCGGCGGAGCACTCGGTGCGCTGGGGCGGGGTCTGGCCCTGCTCCAGCAGCACGGCCTCCTCCAGCAGCTTCAGGTACATGTCGTAGCCCACACTGAGCATGAAGCCGGACTGCTCGGGGCCCAGCACGTTGCCCGCCCCCCGGATCTCCAGATCCCGCATGGCGATCTTGAAGCCGGAGCCGAACTCGGCGAACTCCCGGATGGCGCCCAGCCGCTTGGTGGCCACCTCGGTGAGGGCCTTGCCCCGGCGGTAGGTCAGATAGGCGAAGGCCCGGCGGTTGGACCGGCCCACCCGGCCCCGGATCTGGTGGAGCTGGGCCAGGCCCATCTGGTCGGCGTCCTCGATGATGAGGGTGTTGGCGTTGGGCAGGTCGATGCCCGTCTCGATGATGGTGGTGCACACCAGCACGTTGAGCTCGCCGTCGGTCATGCGGCTCATCACGTCGTCGATGGCCTCCTGGGTCATCTTGCCGTGGGCCACGCCGATGGCGGCGTCCTCCCCCAGCAGCTGCTGGAGCTGCCGGGCGGTGCGGTCGATGGTGTCCACCCGGTTGTGGAGGTAGTAGACCTGGCCGCCCCGCTCCAGCTCCCGGCGCATGGCGTCGCCCAGCACTCCCCAGTCGTGCTCCAGCACATAGGTCTGGACGGGCTGGCGGTCGGCGGGGGGCTCCTCCAGGGTGGACATGTCCCGGATGCCCGACAGGGCCATATTCAGGGTGCGGGGAATGGGGGTGGCGGACAGGGTGAGCACGTCCACCTGGCGGAAATTCTCCTTCAGCTTCTCCTTGTGCTGTACGCCGAAGCGCTGCTCCTCGTCCACCACCAGCAGGCCCAGGTTTTTGAATTTCACGTCCTTATTAAAGAGACGGTGGGTGCCGATGAGGATGTCCACCTCCCCGCTCTCCACCCGGCGCAGGGTGTCCTTCATCTGGGCGGGGGTGCGGAAGCGGGAGACCACGTCGATGTTCACCGGGTACTTGGAGAACCGCTTCAGGGCGGACAGGAAGTGCTGGCGGGCCAGCACGGTGGTGGGCACCAGGACGGCGGCCTGCTTACCGTCCAGCACGCACTTCATAATGGCCCGGAAGGCCACCTCGGTCTTGCCGTAGCCCACGTCGCCGCAGAGGAGCCGGTCCATGGGGGTGGGCCGCTCCATGTCCCGCTTGATCTCCTGGATGCAGCGCAGCTGGTCGTCGGTCTCGGTGTACTCGAACTGCTCCTCAAACTCCTTCTGCCAGGGGGAGTCGGGGGAAAAGGCGTAGCCGGGCTGGCGCTGGCGCTGGGCGTAGAGCTGGATCAGCCCCTTGGCCAGGTCGGCCACCGCCTTTTTGGCCCGGGTCTTGGCCTTTTCCCAGTCGGTGCCCCCCAGGCGGGAGAGCTTTTTGGTCTCCTGGGCGTCCTCTCCCCCGCCGATGTACTTGCTCACCAGGTCCAGCTGGGTGGCGGGGACGTAGAGCACGTCCGACCCGGCGTAGGCGATTTTTACATAGTCCTTGTCCACCCCGTCGGCGGGCATTTTGACCATGCCCATGTAGCGGCCCACGCCGTGCTGCTCGTGGACCACCAGGTCGCCGGGGGACAGATCGGCGTAGGATTTCAGCTTCTGGCGGTTGGTGGCCGCCTTTTTGGCCTTGGGGCGGCGCAGGACGCTGCCCTGGCCCTCGGTGAGGACAGCGTAGCCCGCCTGGGGGTACTCCATCCCGGCGGACAGGCCGCCCACAGCGATGATGGTGGCTCCCGGAGCGGGAAGGCGGTCGGGCTTGAACTCCACCGCCGCCTTCAGCTTCTGCTCCCGGAGGAGGGTTTGCAGGTTCAGGGCCCGCTGCTCGCTGCTCACCAGCACCATGGCGCCTATTTTGGCGTGCTGGTAGTGGGCCAGATCGCTCACCGCCGTCTCCAGGCTGGCCCCGAAGGAGGGCAGCTGCTTGGCCATCACGGACAGCAGGCACCGGGGGGGCGTGGGATAGGAGGTCATGGTGAAGGAGTCCAGATAGACCAGGGCGAAGTCGGACAGGACGGAGCACAGCTGGGGAAAATCCCGGCCCAGCACGGCGCAGGGACCGGCCAGCTCCCCCCGGTCCATCAGGGTCTTGGCGTCCTCCTCCATCTGCCAGGTCCAGGTCTTGGACCGCTCGGCAATGCGGGAGCACTCGGAAAAGACCACGCAGGCATCGGCGGGCAGGTGTTCCACCGCGGTGGCCAGCTTGGGATAGATGAGGGCCAGGTACCGGTCCACGGCGGGCAGGTGGCGGCCCTCCTCCAGGGCCTCCCGGTCCTGGCGCAGGGTGGCGGCCAGGGTGGTGCTGCCCTCCTTCTCCGCCCTCCCCTCCAGCCTGGTCATCTCCCTGAGCAGGCCGGGCAGGCCGCCCGGGGCCAGCTGGGGCAGGGTCTCGGCGGCGGGGAGCAGCAGGACCTCCTCCAGATTTTCCGTCCGCCGCTGGCTCTCCGGGTCGAAGCGGCCCATGGAGTCCAGCTCATCACCGAAAAATTCGGCCCGGACCGGGGCCTCCATGCCCGGGGAGTAGACGTCCAGGATGCCGCCCCGCAGGGCGAACTGGCCCACGCCCTCCACCTGGTCGCAGCGCACATAGCCTGCCGCGGCCAGGGCGGCGGTCAGCTCCTCCAGGTCCAGGACGTCGCCCAGCTTCAGCTTCATGCAGGCCTTTTCCAGCACCTCCGGGGGCAGGGTGCGCTGGAGCAGGGCCTCCACGGTACACACCAGCAGGGGCAGCTCCTCCCCGCCCAGGGCCCGGAGCAGGGCCAGACGGCGGTGCTCCCACTGGTGGGAGACGGTGGCCGCGTTGTGGAAGGTGAAGGACCGGGGGGAGAGCACCGGCACGGACAGGTCGGTGAGGGCGGTCAGGTCCTTGGCCATCCGCTCCCCCTCGCTCTCGTCGGCACAGACCACCACCACAGGCCGCCGGCTGCGCAGGTGGAGGCCGGCGGCAAAGTGGGCCCGGTGGACTGCCGACAGGCCGGACACCGCCCCGGGGCACTGGCCCGCGTCGATGGCGGCCAGCAGCTGCTCAAACTCCGGGACTTTGGATAGGATCTCAGTCAATAACGTCATAGCATTCACCAAAAACTAGAAAAATATGGAAGTTACAGGGACGGGAAAGCCCCCCAATCCTGCCAGGAGGGTGGGGGTAGTTATAATCAGTATATCCCCTTTTGCCGGGGCAGTCAAGGCGGGAACCGGGGGAGGAAACTGCCGGGAGCCGCTAAATTTTATCTCTTTTATACCTTGACATCCCGGGGAAAAACGGATAAGATACCAGCATATAAATCAGAATTGCGCAGACGAGGACGAGTAAGCTTTTTTCCACCGCACAGAGAGCCGTCGTTTTGGTGTGAGACGGAGGGCGGACAGGGCTGAAAATCACCTCAGAGCAGAGGGGCCGAACCAACAGTAAGCCCCTTCGGCCGCCCCCGTTACCGGGCAGACCTTGAGTGGTCGGACCAGACTGGGTCCGGCAATAAGAGTGGTACCGCAGAGGATGTATTTTTTACGCCTTTGTCTCTTAGCAGAGACAAGGGCGTTTTATTTTGCCCTTCTCTCTCAAACCAAATTTTGCGAAGGAGTTTATTGACATGGATTACAACAAGACCATCAATCTCCCCCAGACCGACTTCCCCATGCGTGCCGGCCTGCCCAAGCGCGAGCCCGATATGCTCAAGCACTGGGAGGAAATGGACCTCTACCACGAGATGCTGAAGAAGAACGAGGGCAAGCCCCTCTTCTCCCTCCACGACGGCCCTCCCTTCTCCAACGGCAACCTGCACATGGGCCACGCCCTGAACAAGTCCCTGAAGGACTTCATCGTCCGCTCCTACGCCATGCGGGGCTACTACACCCCCTATATCCCCGGCTGGGACAACCACGGCATGCCCATCGAGTCCGCCATCATCAAGCAGAACAAGCTCAACCACAAGGCCATGAGCATCCCCGATTTCCGCAGCGCCTGCCACGAGTTTGCCGACCACTATATCGACGTGCAGCGCGAGGGCTTCAAGCGCCTGGGCGTGGTGGCCGACTGGGAGAACCCCTACAAGACCATGGACCCCGGCTTTGAGGCCGAGGAGGTCAAGGTGTTCGGCCAGATGTACAAGAAGGGCTACATCTACAAGGGCCTGAAGCCCGTGTACTGGTGCCCCAAGGACGAGACCGCCCTGGCCGAGGCCGAGATCGAGTATCAGGACGACCCCTGTACCACCGTCTATGTCAAGTTCCCCGTGAAGGACGACCTGGGCAAGCTGGCCAAGTACGGCGAGCTTAAAAACACCTACTTCGTCATCTGGACCACCACCATCTGGACCCTGCCCGGCAACCTGGCCATCGCCCTGCACCCCCGGGACAGCTATGTGCTGGTCCGCGCCAACAACGGCGAGCAGTATATCGTGGCCGAGGCCCTGTGCGCCAAGGTCATGGCCGTGGGCGGCATCGAGGACTACGAGATCGTCAAGCAGTTCCCCGGCAGCTTCTTTGAGTATATGAAGGCCCAGCACCCCTTCCTGGACAAGGAGTCCCTGCTGGTCACCGCTGAGTACGTCACCATGGATTCCGGTACCGGCTGTGTTCACACCGCTCCCGGCTTCGGTGCAGACGACTATGAGACCTGCAGCCGCTACAACATGGAGATGGTGGTCCCCGTGGACGACCGCGGCCGCCACACCGACTACGCCGGCAAGTACGCCGGCATGAAGACCGAGGAGTCCAACCCTGTCATCCTGGAGGATATGAAGCAGGCCGGCTCCCTCTTCGCCAGCGAGGAGATCGTCCACAGCTACCCCCACTGCTGGCGCTGCAAGAACCCCATCATCTTCCGCGCCACCCCCCAGTGGTTCTGCTCCGTGGAGGCCTTCAAGGACGCCGCCGCCGCCGCCACCGACGATGTGCGCTGGGTGCCTGAGTGGGGCAAGGACCGCATGATCTCCATGATCCGCGAGCGCAACGACTGGTGCATCAGCCGTCAGCGCCGCTGGGGTCTGCCCATCCCCG